>JAJYGU010000007.1 GCA_021784975.1 Planctomycetota bacterium | reverse complement strand
CGAAACATGCTGCGATACGCCGTCCGGCCGCTATGAGACCAGCAATGCGACATCTGCGTGTCGCTCTGCCAGGGATCGATCGAACGTTGCCAGTTGGCCGCCGTGATGATGGGCCGTGGCGGCAAGGTATGCGTCGCTGATCTGACCGTGCGTGAGACAGGCAGAGAGTCGGCGTGCGATTTCCGCATCACGAGTTCCATCCGGCGTTTCGGCCCAAAATGCGTGGTCGCTCCGCGAGGTCATCTGAAGGAGCACCTGGAGCGATTGCGCCGGGCTCGCGGGCGTCGGAACGAATTTCGGATGACAGCTCACGCGGACGAAGCCAAGCTGCGTCTGGGTGGTGGTTGCCCACGACGTTACCTCGACTGACCGCCACCACCGATGCACGGTGTCGTGATGCGCATGGTGAGGCCACGCCAGCGCCAATAGGACATTCACGTCAAGTAGGCAAGTCTTCATCGGCAAGGATCTCGCTGACGGTCTCCGTCGTGACCGGGGGAGTGCCGGCCGGAACGGAGAAGAGCGGGAACCCGTTCCTTTCCAAGGTAGACGGGGGCGTTCGCGAAGCCTCCAGGCCCTTTCGTGCCCACTGCGAAATCACCGCGCCCAGGCTCCGCCGGCTCAAGTGAGCAACGTCTTTCGCTGCGCTAAGAACAACGGGGTCAATGTCCAGTGTGGTTCTCATATCGACATCATAGCACGTGATGCGATGATGTCAATACAGCCCAGAACAGGACCGGAAACAGGAGAAGTGGGTCAATTTGAAATCCGACTTTGGGCGCCTACTCTTCTTCAGCCGCACAATAAAGCGTCGGGAGCATCACCGCGGCCACAGGCAAAAGCACCACAGTCATCGGTCGGCTCGCCAACTCCGGTTGGCATCGGCCGGGTTCGACTCGGCCGACCACTCGAGAATCGTCCTGCGCGGACGAGGGACCTCGAAGGAGGTCGGGTAGGGAGCGGTCGGTGGTCGGCCGACTGCCGAGAGTTGTCTGCGAAGTCCTGCCGAGGCGTTGTCGATCACATACACCTCGCTCTTGCCGTTGGGATTGTTCACGATGCAGACGATGGTGGCCCCTTGCTTGGCCTTGTACTTAAGGTCGCTGAGGGCCGCCTGTTCGTAGGGTGGCAGGGCGGCGCCGAGGGGCGAGGTTGTTGCCGGTCCGGCGGCCGCCGCCGGGGCCTGCACATTGGATGCTCCATTCGCCACCACGGACATCGGCGACGCAGACGGCGCCGATGGTGACGGACCGCCGGACATGCCGGGCAGCGGACCGAGGGGTGGAAGTGTCGCCGGCGCCGTGGTGGCCGGCGCGGCCGCCAGAATGGTTGGATTGGGAACCTCGCCCGGTGTCCGGTAGAGGGCCGACAGGTTGACCCGATCCAATTCGGCATAAATTGGCCCCAGCGAGGCATAGAGGCCTTCTTTGTCGCCCGGGTCGGCGGCGTTGCACACGCCGAGCAAATAGCCCTCTGGCGAAAACAGCCCGCCGCCGCTGCGGCCTTCGACGGGCTGATCGGCCACCTCGATGTTGGCCGGCTCGGCGGCGTTGGCCGGACCGGTGTAGACGTATTTGTCCAGCGCACTGATCCGACTGTGCCGCGGGGTCGGTGGGTCGCCCTGGTTGCAGCCCACACTGATGACCGCCTGACCGACACGAACCGGATAGCCGGGCGGGGCAACCCGGGCAGCAACAACCGGACCGGCAATACGAATCATCACTAAGCCGACGTCGCGCACATTGGCATCGAAGGAGACAAGTTCTCCCGGCACGCGTTGCGGGCCGTTCGGGCCGAACAGATCGACCTCGATTCTGCCTTTGCCTCCCGAATCGCGGAAGATATGGCCGCACGTGAGGACCAAGGCTTTGCCGTCGCGGCTGTCGATGATGGTGCCCGATCCGCACGAACGGCCGTTGGGGTCGGCCACCTGAAGCCGCACGCTGGCGGCCAGCAGCCTGGCATCGGCTGTCTCAGCATGGTCGCGTTGGTAGGAAACCGGCATGACTGCAGCCGCGGATGGCCCCTGGCCTGATGGCGGTACAGGCTGGCTTGACCAGGGCGGGGCGACGGAGGTCTGGTTGGCAAACGGCGGAGCCGGGCCGATGCCGGGCGCCGAGGCTGCCCGCAGGCTTGCGCCGGGAACGGACGAACCGGAGGCTTGGACCAGCAGGGGAGGCGACGTGTCGCGGGCCCGCGGCCTCGCCAGCCGGCACATCCGCTCCAGGCGAAACATCGTGGTGCCCCCCACCACCCGATCCACCTCGCGGCCGTCGACGACCATCACGAAACAGGGAAGCGACTCCACCCGGAATTGCTGGGCAAAAGCTCGATACTGGTCCACGTTGACCCGCTGGACGGGATAGCCTTTGGCGATCAAGGCCTCCACCGTGGGGCCCATCGCCCGGCAAGGTCCGCACCAATCGGCATAGAAATCGTACAAAACGGTTTGGCCGGCGCCCGACAGCGCCATGGCCACAAGGGCCGCGTGCAACGAGACCATGGGTTCCCTCCGGATCGGTCTTCGTTGAGGGCGCCGCGCACCGCAGGCGGCAACCTCCATGTTACCGTGATTGAGGCGGCTCGCATCGGATCAGAGGATGCCCACATCCTGGGGCGCGACTGACTGCGGACCACACGAGCCGCCGTGAAATCCTTTTCTCTTATCGGGTGGGGACTGTCCCGATTTTTGGGGCGACCATGCTCTGCATGGCACCCGGCCACACAAACGGGACTGCCCGCTTCTGCGGGTAGCTTTTTGGGATGCGGCATTCTCCCCGGAACGCCGATTTGGCACAATCGCAAATTGCCCGGAATTCCGAGTTCACAACGTTGCAAGCGATGCCAGCAATCCCTATGATTCAGGCTTGCTGGCAGATGAGGAATTGGCGGAACGCTTGACACCAGCTCATGATGTTGCACGATCAGCAGTTTATATCTTTCGCGGAGGCAACAGCCCCATTATTTGTGGGGGTCGGCGTGGCGGAGACCGGCCTGACAGTCGGGGTGCTCGACGACCGGGGGCTTCCGCTTTCCTGGGGCGTGGTGCTACCCGGCACCCTGGACTGCCTGGAGGACGTCCTCCGCCGGACCCACAAGGCGGTGGCTGAGGTAATGCGCCAGGCCGACGCCCCGGCTGGCGCGGTTGCCCGGGTCGGTCTGGCGTTGCCCGGCACGGTCGATAGCTTCTTCGGCAAATTGACCGACGTGGCCGACCCGTCGGACGATGGGAAAAAATCGCTCTGCGAGCGTTCTGCGGCGGTCTGTAAACTTCCGGTCTCCCTTGCCAACGACGCGGTCGCGGCCGCCTTTGGCGAGTCGTGGGTGGGCGCCGGCCGGAGCCTTTCCAGCCTGGTGTTGCTCATGCTGGACGCACGCATCGGCTGCGGGGTGATCTTTGGCGACGCGTCGATCGACGGCCTGGGCAGCCACGGCGTTGATGCGGCCCACATGATTATCCAATATGGCCCGCAGGCCCCCCTCTGCCCCTGCGGACAGCGCGGCCATTTGCAGGCCTACCTCAGCCCGGATGCGGTGGCGGATCGCGTGCGGCAATCGCTTGCTGGCGGCCGGGCAAGCCCATTGGCCGGCCGCCTGGATCAGGGTCAGGCAGCCACGCTCGATCTGCTGGCCCAAGGGGCCAACGCCGGCGATCCCGTTTCGCTGGAGATCATCGCCGAAATGGCCCGTTATCTGGCGGTCGGGATCGTGAATCTCATGAACACCCTGGACCCCGACGGTGTGTTGCTCAGCGGCGCCATGACCTTCGGCGGCAGTTCCACGCCCTTGGGACGGCAGTTTCTCCAATGGGTCAAAGAAGAGGTAGCCCGCCGGGCGTTCGCAACCCTGGCGGAGCATACGGTTATCGACTTCGCCGCGCTGGGCTCCGATGCGGTGTGCTACGGCGCCGCCGGCATCGCCCGGGCCGACCACCGGCGGAGGACGGCGAGGCGTTAGGGCCCGGAGCCGGCGAACTCGGCAAATAGCTTCCGCACCAGCGGGAACTCGGGGCTCTGCGGCCGCTTGTCGAGGCAATAGGTGACCACCCCCTCGCACTTAGCCGCTCGCCACGCCTCCAATGAGATCCGGAGTTGCTGGGCGATTCGCTCGGGGCTGGCCGGGTCGCCGTGCCGCAGACGAAACTCCACCGGTTGGGCGGCGGTCATGGAGATGAAGGGGATGTGGAAGCGCCGCCGGCCAGGTTTCGGGCTCGCGCCAAACTCAGTCTCCAGCGGCCCGCGGTGAGAGGCCTTCCAGTTCTGCGGCTCGCTCAGATCGGCCGCCAGTTGCAGGTTTTGGCCGCGCAACTGCTTGATCCGCCATTGCAGCGGAAAATTGCCGACGCCCTTCTTTTCCAGCAACCGAAAGGCCAGGCTGATGTTGGTCTTGCCGCGGACCTGGCGGGTGACATCAACCGAGACCCGCTGCCAGCCGCTCGGGCCGCCGGCTGCATCCTCCTCCCAGACGACGCCTCCGTCCACCAGCAGTTGCTTGTAGTGATACCCGGTAGTCGGGCCCGTATAGCCGTCGCGTTCCAGGAAAGAGAGCTGGTATCGCTCGGCCGGCAACACCTTGGCCGATTGGCTGGCCATCACATAATCGCCCGCCCGCGTCGGCGTCACTGCCGGACAACTGAGCTCGCTCACCGGCGGAATGCTGGCGTCGTTCAGCATGGCCCAGGTCCGGTCGATCTCTTCTCGGTCCTGAAGGTAGGCCACCACCGCCCCGTCGATGACCGGGCGGTAATCCTTGACGAACTTCTCGCTGATTTCGGGGAAGTACATCAGCGGCAGGAAGGCCAGCCGCGGGTTGATGGCCCGCGACTTGGTCCGCATCTCGCCCACATAGGCCGGCGTAAAGAATCGGCGATTGGCGTAGAAATCGTCGATCACCCAGGCGGTCAGATTCGGATGGGCCAGCGACAGCCGGGCGATTTCCTCGCCCCAGCGCACATAATCCAGCCGAAAAGGTTCGCAGTGGGGCATGCCCGGGCTGGGCGCGCTCTCCGACGGCGGCACCAGATAGACCCACACCTCGATGCCGGCCTTGGCCGCCTTGGGCAGGAAGACCTTCAAATCGTCCCAGTCGGTGGCCGCGTGGCAGATCAGCCAATAATAGGTGGTCACCCCCAGTTCTTTGAGCCGCCGGACCATGGCGTCGGCGTCCACCCGTCCGTCTTTCCGCCGAAGCTCCGCGTCGTAGTCGGCCAGGTGCGGCCGGGCGGCCGGCTCGCGTGGCGATAACCGTTCACGGGGACTGTCCCAATTTTCGCGGCAGGAAGCCGCGAAAATGGGATTGTCCCCTTGCCCCATGATTGTTAACAGGACAGGCAGGCTCCAAAAGAGACATTTTGCGATTGGCATGGCTGGCGCCTCCGGCAGATAGGGTGGACGGGATTCGACCACAATCCTACCCGACCCAGGCGACATCTTTCAACCGGGTGGTCCCGCTTCCTGGCATCACCACGGAAGCGGCCGGCGGTATAGTCCGTCGCATGATAGAGGATGCGGGAGAGCGCCAAGAGCAATGCAAACAATGCAAAATGAAAAATGAAAAAGTCCCAGTTGGCGAGGGCAAGTCTAAGCTCTTAGTGCTGGAACTTAGTGCTTTGACTTTTCCGCCTTCCCCCCTCCGCCCTCCGCTTTCCGCCCTGTTTGCGGCTGTTTTTCCGCCGTGGGCTGAGGGATCGGGAACGGCCAGCCTCGGGTCCAAATATCGTATTCTGACTGAGGGGTGTGAAATTGGTGGTCGCGGATGTCATAGACGGTATAGCGGGTGTTCTGCTCTGCGGCCGGTCTGAGCCCATTGAAATCGACGAATTCGCCCGTCGACCAGACAAACGGAGTGTTCGCAGAAATCTTGCCGTTAGACGGAAGCTTCACAGGAATGATTTGGTAAGCAAGACCCCGCATTCCGCCCGTCAGCGCCATCGGCACGCTGATCCCTGTACGACGGTAGCGGAACGGCACTCCAGCGTAAGGGTCGACGGGCAACCGATCCAGGCATGGTCCCACTAATTCGTCGAGCGTTTTCGGCAGCGAGCCGTGCTGGAGCCGCCAGGCCTCGAGGGCCATGCGGAGGCGCGCTGCTCGGCGCGCGCATTCGGCTCGCGTGGACCAGCGCACTTTCTGGATGCCCGCGTAAGCCCCAACGTTCGCATCAAACGGCGGACTGTAAATATCGGTGTGCAAACCATAGGGGGACCAGCCCCACTGCGGAGGCTGCGGCAATTCACACCAGGCCGCGTTCCAGACGCGTTTGCCCTCTCGTTCATTGTTCTCACAGACTGCGAGAAGGTCCAACTCGGAGCGCGTGAGGACGTTCAGCAACCGCAACGCGCGGGCACGTTCCCAAGGCAGGTGGGGCCAGAGCAAAGTCAGGTTGGGCAGCGATTTCCAGTGGTAGTGATCGAGGCTTTGCAGGAAGGCTCCCGGCGAGCTCAAGGCTGTGCGCACCTCGAAATATCGACGCACGACCGAGCCGCGATCCGAAACCGTGGGCAACTCGCCCAGTTGGCGAACGGCGGCGAGGATTCGCTCGGACGTCTGCTTGGGGTGCAGTGCCCAAGATAGCAAACGATCGCAGGCGCCGCCGTCGTGTGGCAGCTCAGTCGACAAGCCGCAATCGACCAGTTGGTCGCCAATTCTGATCGCCGCTAGGTACTGTTCCATCGCCTGGTCGAGCTTGCCTTCCCCTTGCAATACGGCCGCAGTTCCGCTAAGCAGCCGCGGAAGCCCGGGGATGAGCCCAATCGGGATCTTTTGGTTCATCGGAACATATAGCTTTCGCCGGCTGGCTTTCATGGCCCAAGCGATCGCCTTTTGATTGGCTTTGACCCAGGCACGCATCTCGCGGTGTCGGACCTCGTCCCACTCCTGCGGCGAGAACTTCTTTCCGGCTGGTGGCTGTTCGAACCCTAATTCCTGGAAGCATGACGCGGCCTCACGATAGAGAGCGAGGGTCGCTCTTTCTTGGTCGGTCATGGGCCGCGTGTAATCGGCCAGCGAGAAGCCCGGATCGACGGCGGGAACTTGGTAAATGCGGTAGACAGAGACGCCGATCAACAGCGATAGGCTTGGCGCCACGAGAATCAGGCCCGGCGGCAGCCATGCGCGAAGATCGTTGCGCTGGGTCATCCAGCCGGCCGTGCGCAGGCGGGTGGCCAGCAGCAAAATGACGGGGATCGGCAGCACCGACCAGACCACCGGGACGCCCAAGTACAGCATGGCGGCGCACCACGCCGTCGCGATCGCCGTCAGGATGACGCTGGCGAATCCGGCCAACAGGCTGCTGCGGAAGAACATCGAACAGAACTGGCCGATCGAAAGCCCCAGCAGCACGTAGGCGAAGATGCCGATCAGCAAGGCCACAAATCCCAATAGCTGACTGGAAACTTCTTGAACCCGTACCCAATCCCAATAACCGGCCCAATGTTGCACGTCCCGGAGCCTTACAAGAAACTCGGAAGCGTTCGCGAACGCAGGACAGAGCCAAATGATGAGAAGACACACGAGGAGCAGGGCGGCGGGGAGGACGAGGGACACCAACAGCCGGCTCCACCAGAGGTAACGCGGCGGCACGCCGTGGACGGCCAGGAATCGATAGCCCTGCCGCCGTTGGTCGCCCATGAAGGCACACAAGCCGAACTGTGGAATGCCGATCAACGCCAGCAAGACCGCCAGTGCTAGAGTGACCGTGAATGAAGCACCGCCGTAGTAGAGATCCGAAGTGAGATAGCGCCAGCGAAGGTCGAATTCGCAATACAAGGCGACCAGGCCTATGAGAACTAGGGGCACGAACCATACGCTCAGCACAAGCATGATGAGGCGCGACTGCCGCCAGTGTTGCCAAAGGAGGCGACCGACAATCGTGGTCCATGAAGGTCGAGACAAGCGACGTGCGGCGGACGCTGCGCCCGTAGCCGAGGGCGACCCCTCATAGCGCCGCCGCTCCGCTCGCTCCTCGAACCAGTGAATGCCCAACCAGTAATTAGCGATCGCCACGGTCGCGGCAATCGCCAAACGCAGCGGCATGGTCGATACGATCCGCCCCTCAGGATCCAGTAGCAGTAGGGGGACCAGGCTGTTGTAGATCCAGGAGGCCATCACCACCGCCAGCACGGCGGCCACCAGCACGTGCCGCAAGAGCAACGAAAACAGCGTGGCCCAGAGGAACATTTCCAGGCCGAGCAGGCAGAGCGAGCCCCACAAGAGCCATCGCGGCTCCAACGGCGAGTCCCGCCAATGATTCAACCCGAAGGCCAGCAGCGCCATCAGGGCGAACATGGCCACAATGCTCGCCAGCGACAGGCTCACCTTGCCCCAGAAGACCTGCTTCGCGCTGACCGGTAACGCCCGCTGGAACTCGTAGGTCTCAGCCTCATGCTCGCCGCAAAAGGCCATCGCCCCGCTCCCCAGCGCGTAGAACACCGGCAGCCCGAAGGCGATCCAGAACAATGCCTGCTGCACGTCCTGGGGACGGTAGACCAGGGCCGCCACCAGCCCCTGGACCATGACGATGAGCGCCGCCATGGCGATCCATAGCGAGCGCTGCAAGCGGTATTCTTTCCAGACCAGGCGGCGGTATCTTGAGCCGTTCATGGTTGCACCTGTTGGGAAGTAGCGAAGTAGATGCGTCCCAGACGCACCAGCAGCGTAGGTCAGGCATCCCATGCCTGACATCTCCATTGGCGCCGCTCGACTCCTAATTCTTATTACGTCCTCGCGCCGATCGTGTCAGGTACGGAGTACCTGACCTACGTCTGCCCCTTGTGTACCGTTGTTGCCCTGCATATAGGCCACAAAGATCTCTTCCAGGTTGGGCGACTGCACCTCGACTGCCTCGACCGTCTCATGCCCGCGGAGCTTGGCCAGCCGCTCCGGGCCAACGCCGCGGACGACTGCCTGCCATTGCCGGGCCTTGCTCCGCTGGGAAAGGATTTGGCCGCCAATCTCGGGCGGGGCGGCGGCCCCGTCCCTCAAGGTCACGGTGAGCCGCTGCACGGCGGTCTTCAGCTCGTTGAGCGGCTCCACCAGCAGCAGCTTGCCCTTGCGGAGGATGGCCACGATGTCGGCCACCCGCTCGACCTCGCCGATCTGATGGCTCGACAGGAACACGGTCTGTCCCTGGGCGGCCCGGTCCACCATGCTCTCCAGGAACTCGCGGCGGACCAGGGCGTCGAGCCCCGAGGTCGGCTCGTCGAGGATCAAGAGCTCCGGCTGGTGGGCCAGGGCCAACGACAATACCACCTTTGCCCGCATCCCCTTCGACAGCGTTTTGAGCTTCTTCTTGCCGGGCAGGTTGAATTGAACCATGAGCCGCAGGTATTCGGGCAGGAACCCGGCCCCGTAGAAGCCGGCCGTGAACCAGCCGATCTCCTCGACGGTCATCCAGTCGTAGAGCGTGGGGCGCTCCGGCACATAGCCGACCCGCTGGCGGATCGTTAAGCCCTGTTTCTCGCTGGCCAGTCCAAGCACTTCGGCCCGGCCGGCGTTGGGCCGCAAGAGCCCGAGCATGATGCGGATGGCGGTGGTCTTGCCGGCCCCGTTCTCGCCCAACAGAGCGAACACCACGCCGGGCGGCACCTCCAGCGAGACCTGGTTGAGGGCCACCTCCGAGCCAAAATGCTTGCTCAGGTTTTCAAGACGGATGACGGGCGGCATGGGCAGAGTCTCCTGTGGAACGTGTTGGGTAGTTGGTCCAGAGGCCCACGAAACGTAGAAGTAGGATTGAGCAATGAAAATTGAGAATTGAAAAATGAAGATTGCAGACTGAAAAATCCGTGTTCATCGTGTCCATCCGTGGCTCTTGCGCTCCCGCCCCACGCCTCTCAACCTTCCGCTTTCGGCTTTCGGCTTTCCGCTTTGCCCGCTCCGTCGGGCATCTGCCTTTCCAGCTCCTGCTCCACCAAAGTGCGGAACTTGCGGGGGTCGATCTGACTCTGCCGGGCCTCGCCGAAGACCTGTTCCAACTGGGAGCGGATCAGTCCCACCCGCTCCTCGCGGCATTGCTTGGCGGCCCCGGCGGCCACCGCCAGCCCGGTGCCGCGAACCCCAGCCAACACGCCGTGGTCCTGCAACTGCCGGTAGGCGCGGGCAACCGTGTTGGGGTTGATCGTCAACTCGCGGGCCAGTTCCCGGACGGAGGGAACCAGCTCGCCCTCGCGGAGCACGCCGCCGGCCACGGCGAAGGTGATCTGGCGGACCACCTGGTCGTAGATGGCTAACCGGTTGTCGAAGTCGATCTGGAAGAACATGGTGCCCTCTGTATTATCGACGTAATACAGTATACAGGCCCCCGCGCGGCTGTCAAGGGGGAAAAGTCGAGCAAAAGCCGAAAGCCGAAACCTGTGAACTCCAAGCATTAAGTTCTAAGCACTTAGAACTTGCCAGTTTCATTTTTCATTTTGCTTTTCCTCGCGGCGAAAAATCTCTTGACACCTCTGGCCTGGCGGCTAGAGTCAGGGATATTTTTCACGCGGAGCCGTCGCTTGGTTTTTCATCCTGCCATCGGAACGGATTGACAAGCTATGACCATCAACGCCAATTTGCGGAGTCAGCGGGTCCTCACCTGGCCGGAAGGCTCGATCCAGCGGGCCCTCTACAAGTCCATGGGCTACAGCGACTATGACCTCGGTCGGCCGCTGGTGGGGATCGCCAATTCCTGGAACCGGGTGGTGCCCGGCCACTACAACCTGCAACTGGTGGCCGAGTACGTCCGGCAGGGTGTGCTGCAGGCGGGCGGCACGCCGGTCGAGTTCGGGCTGATCGCCGCCTGCGACGGGATCGCCCAAAGCCATCTGGGCATGCGTTACATCCTGCCCACCCGCGACCTGATCGCCAACGACATCGAGATGATGGCCGAGGCCCACCAGCTCGACGGCCTGGTGTTGTTGGGCTCCTGCGACAAGATCGTGCCCGGCATGTTGATGGCTGCCGCCCGGCTCGACCTGCCGGCCATCCTGGTGGTGGGCGGACCGATGGAGGGCGGCTGCCAATTTGACGGGCGGGCGGCCGACGGCACCTCCCTGACCGAGGCCCTCGGCATGTTCCAGGCCGGTAAGCTCGACGGGGAATCCCTTCGCCGCCTCGAAGATCGGGTGCTGCCCACCTGCGGTTCGTGCTCGTTTCTGGGCACGGCCAACACGATGTGCTGCGTGGCCGAAGCGATGGGGATGAGCCTGCCCGGCTCGGCCACCATCCCTGCCACCCACGCCGCTCGGCTGCACGCCGCCCAAGCCGCCGGCCGCCAGATCGTCGAGTTGATCCGCAGGTCGATCACCG
>JAJYGU010000040.1 GCA_021784975.1 Planctomycetota bacterium | reverse complement strand
GCACGGCCTCACCCGGTCGAATGATGTGCGGCGTAACGATAATCAGCATTTCCCGGTCTGATTTGGCCTGGCGGGGCATGCTGCCGAGGATGATGGTCTGGCCGTCGGGGATCGTGACCGACGTTTGGACCATGGCTGTTTCGATCCGGGGCGTGCGGATGATCTTGTCTCCCGCGACTGAGATTGGAATGCCTTCCTTTTCAGGTCCCAGTTGGGATTGTTCCGCATCCACCTGCAGCGCGATGGTTCCATGTGGCTCGATACGCGCAGTAACGCCAAGGATCAGTCCGACGTTGTCGAGGACGGTTGTGGTGGTTTGACCTTTAGCGCTCGACAGCGTGCTGGCGACGCGAGGAACGCGGGCCCCTAACTGCACGAAAGCCGGCTCGTTGTTTGCCGCGACCAGGCGGACTCGGCCGGTGGTTTCCATGTTCGCCGGTCGCGCCAGCAATCGGAAAGCGTCCGTCGTTGCGGCCGCCGAAGGTCTGCTGACTGCGGCGGCAGCTCCAGCCGGCTTTGTCGCACTGGCCGAGGTTTCTCCGATCTCCATTTCTAGCAGGACGAGACCCTGCGGCTGGTCCAACTTATCGAGCACCGTTCGCACCTCTTCCACCGCATCCGGCGGCCCACTAATGACCAGACTGTTGCCGACTTTGGATACCGCAATCGCCACCCGTGCGGCCGGTATCCCCTTCCCGCCCGACCCGCTTGACGGATGCAATTCTGCTTCCAGGTGGAACAACTGCTTGATCGTCGTCTCGAAGTCAAAGACGGACCCCGTTTTCACCGGGTAGACCAATCGCGTGTGTTCGGGTCCGGTCTTCAGAACGCTTAGCGGTTCCCCGGCCGAATCGGCGTCGGCGGGTCGGCGAGGCCCTCCTCTCGCAGCTCTCAGGAATATGGCCGGTTTCTGCGGGCCGCCCACGGCGGTCCCCCCGGCGACGTTTTCTGGAGCGGAATTTCGCTGTTCTGCCCTCCCATCTTGGCCAACGAACAAGAGACCTACCGCGAAGCCGCAGGTCGTCACAAATCGGAACCAGTTCGTGAACATAATCGTTCTCCTTGGGCAGCGAGTACCAAAGCCAGCGTATGTCTGTCGCCCCGCGTTCGCAGGGCGGCGGTAATCTCTTCCCGCAGGTCGGGGTCGCACTCCTTCAGCGCGAGCCTTGCCAAGGTTGCGGTGTCGGCGATCTTCAGCAGTGAGCGAACCGCTTGCACGTGCGACCTGGGCCTGCCCGTCAGTTGCAACAACAGCGGCACCGAGGCCTCGCTGCCGATGCAACCCAGCACCTCGATTGCCGCCGATTGCTGCTGGGCGCCAAGCGAGTGGAATCGTTCCAACAAACACCGCTCGCACTCCGTCCGGTCGGGCACGAGCGATTGGATCAGTTCAGCAAGGTCGGCAGACGGGTGGGTAATCCGTTCTACCAGCAACTGCGCGATCCAGTCCGTGTTGTCCGAGGGCGACTGCGCTCCACTTCGGGCGAGGAGCATTCGACGATACAATCCTCCTGGCGGCAATGCTCGCTCCAGGTCGGGAGAATTGATTGCGACAACGGTTTCCCGAACACCATCGGTCTTGGACCAGGCACTATGTGCGCGGATCGGACGGGAGCCGCGACCCGGCGTAACGTCGCCTGATACCGCATGTCGTGGCATTGCATGGAGGCCGATCGTCGTGGCCACGTCTGCCGACGACCTCCGCCCCGAACCGAGTACGCTCCAAATCGCGAGGGCTAGGAACAAGCCTGCGGCTGCAGCCAGACCTCCAGCAACCCAACCCCACTTCCGTTTCTTCGACCCATGCCACCGTGGACTTGGCGGCGGCCCGGGCCATTCGGCCATCCGCAGTAGGCGGTCCAATGGATCCGTGTCCTCGTCCGGCCACGCGGCTGACCGGAGCAGTCTGTCCAGCGGGTCGGCGGTGGGACTGGACGCCGGGCGATCAGTTTCGTTTTGCATTGCATTTCTCCACAGACGGTGCCGTTGGTCGTGTTCGCGCCGCGGGGCCGCCGCCAGCGGAATCCGTCATGAAGGGAGCCAACTCGATGCGCAGCCGTTGCCGCGCCTGGTACAAAGTGGCATATACGTTGGCCACCCGCATATCAAGCAGCTCGCCGACCTCTTCCGCAGACAACCCTTCGTAGACCAAGAGGATCAAGACTTCCCGTTGCCGCGGCGGCAAGGCGGAGACCCGCTGGGCTATGTACCGTCTCAACTCCTCGGCCATGGCGCATGAGACCGGATCCGCTTGTCGGTGGTCGGGAATCTCCGGTAACGGCACTGAGTCGCGTTGTTTTGCCAGCCAGTCGTGAAAAACGTTCAAAAGGATACGAATGGCCCATGTCTTGAACGCCGCCTGACGCCGCTCCAACTGCGCACCATCCGCAAGAGCCCCTCTTGCACGACTTCTTCGGCGAATTCTACCCTGCCCGTAAGCCGCACCGCCAGACGGCGCATCGAGGGCAGATGCTCCGCTACAAGCTGATCCAAGGTTTCCCGCTCGGGCGGACCCATGCTGCCGCTCTCCCGTTGATAGTATTAGACCACAGCGGGCGAATAATCTAAAAGGAAAAATCCGCAGGAGCGAGACGACGGACACCGCAGCGCGGTGCTACTGAATTAGAATGCGGTATCCCTCTTGCTCAAAATGGCGGTCGTGAGTGAGCGCCTCCTTGATTTCTTCGGCATCCATCGCGTTCATCGAGGCGCAGTCTGTTAGACTGTACTCTTTGTCAAGCCTGTTCGCGAAACGCGCGAGGGCCCGCAGAAAACTATCCCGTGACTGAGCGACGACCCTGACATCTGTACTGTCAAGAATCTTCCGCACCGTTCGGACGGCTCTCGCACGCATGTCATTTCCGCTCTTGGAAAAAGCTGTCACGAACTCGGCGAGAACCTCATCGGTCGTCACGATCAAAGAGGAGCCAATTCCCTCACGCGCTTCCCTAGCGGCCGCCTGGTAGGGATCGTTTGGCTTGATGGTCGCGATCCAATAGAGGGTGTCGGCGAACACTTTTCGCATCATTTCGGCGTCCCGTAGATGTAGTGGTCCAGATGCTCAGTCAGGTCCGCCGGCAATTTGTCCCATTCTTTCTGCGGAACGTCGGCCCAAATGGCGCGCAGCTTATCTTCAATCGTCGGAACGTTAGGAGCGAGCGGTTTCGCTGGGGGCGCGGGCATCGCAAGCTCCACGCGGACCTCGGAGCCTTCCGGCAAGACAACCGCCCCATCCAGACGGATGACCCCGTTTTCGACGTGTCCTCGATAGACCATACGTGAACCTCCGTTTAAACCTCAGTCGCCCACTTCATATTCTACTGTGTCGCGGCTCTCTCTCACAGGTCTGCTCGCCGCCTGTGCGCCGTTGTGCCATCTTGGCTCGGAAGGTATATTATTTGAGAGAAGATGATTGATCTACCCTATTCTCTCGTCGTCGAAGCAACCGAGGAAGCCGACTATTTTGGCTTTTATTCGCCGGATCTGGATGGCTTTACAGGCATTGGGCATTCGGTGGAGGACTGTATTTACAAGGCGAGATGGGGGATGCGGGAACACGTATCCTTGCTCAGGGAACAAAGGCTCCCAGTTCCGCCAGTAAACGCTGACCCCAAGATCGTCGTACAAAATGAGAAGAAACTTGCGATCACATGAAACCGCGAATCTTCCTCCGCCGCAGCACAGGCTCGTGGGCCTCCTCAAGAAGGTCACCAAACGTAACCTTCGTGCCGAGGTCAAGACCGGTCGGCCGGTCGGCAAGGAATCGCTGTGATCGGCAACGCGCACTCCCTCTTTCTGATCTGAAGTCCATCCGGCACTGCGGGGCAAGCCAGCAGTGGCACCCCGGCGGGCCGAAGGCCCTGCGGTTCGGCAGAAGACTCTGCTTACGCCATCGCGTCGAGGCCGGTCAGGTCCTTGCCGAGGATCAGCGTGTGGATTTCGTAGGTTCCCTCGTAGGTGTCCACGGATTCGAGGTTGCACATGTGCCGCATCACTGAGTATTCGTCCGTGATGCCGTTCGCCCCGAGCATGCCTCGCGCGGTACGGGCGATCTCGAGGGCCATGCGGACATTGTTGCGCTTGGCCAGGCTCACCTGGGTGTGCCGCATCGCTCCGGCATCCTTCAGCCGGCCCAGCTTGAGGCACAAGAGCTGGGCTTTGGTGATCTCCGTCAGCATGTCGGCCAGCTTGGCCTGGGTGAGTTGGAAGGATGCGATGGGCCGTCCGAATTGGCTCCGCTCCACGGTATAGGCCAGGGCCTCCTCGAAGCAGGCCATCGCGGATCCCAACGCTCCCCAGGCGATCCCAAATCGCGCCTGGGTGAGGCACTGGAGGGGCGACTTTAGTCCGTCCGTCTTGGGCAGAAGATTTTCGCCGGGAATGCGCACGTCCTCCAGAACGAGCTCCGAGGTGACCGAGGCCCGCAGGGAGAGCTTCGACGTGATCTCGGGGGCCGAGAATCCGGGGGTTCCCTTCTCGACGAGGAAGCCCCGAATGGTCCCATCCAGCTTCGCCCAGACGACGGCCACGTCGGCGATCGAGCCGTTGGTGATCCACATCTTGGTGCCGTTGAGGAGATACCCCGTCCCCTCCCGCTGGGCCTTGGTTTTCATTCCGTTCGGGTCCGAGCCGTGGTCTGGCTCGGTGAGGCCGAAGCAGCCCACGGCTTGCCCCGATCCCAGCCGAGGCAGCCACTGCTCCTTTTGCACCTCGCTGCCGAAGGCGAAGATGGGATACATGACCAGCGCCCCTTGCACGGAGGCGAAGCTTCGCAAGGCGGAATCTCCACGCTCCAACTCCTGCGCGATCAGTCCGTAGGATACGTTGTTGAGTCCGGGAAGGCCGTACCCGGAAAGATTTGCCCCCAAGAGGCCCATCGCTCCCATCTTCGGGATGCACGCCAGCGGGAAGGTGCCTGCCCGAAAATGGTCGCGGATCAGCGGCGCGCATTCCTTGGCCACGAACTTCCGCACCGTGTCTCGAACCATCCGCTCTTCAAAACTCAGATCGCGATCCAAGTCGTAGTAGTCAACCGTTCGAAGCATCTTTTTGCTCCGGGTGCCGTTCCCGCCGCGCTCCGCCTTGGCTCGGTGCCGGCCCCCTTGGAAACCTGCTCGGCGACGATAGTCGATCCCATGGGAAACCTCTCGCCGAGTGTGCTTGACCGACGGACTACTTCACCTGGACTTCGATCTTCTTGGTCGGCGTCGGCTTGATTTTCTTCATCCGCAGCGTCAAGACGCCGTTGGCGTAGTCGGCCTGGACCTGCTCGCTGTCGATGCCTTCCGGCAAAGTGAACGAGCGGCGGAAACAGCCAAAGCGGGTTTCACTGTGGAAGAAGTTCTCGCCGTGCTGCTCGCTGCGGTCCTTCTTTTCGCCGGCCAGGACGAGCTGGTTGCCCACCAACTGCACGTCGAGGTCTTTGGGGTCCATGCCCGGCAACTCCGCCCGCACGGTCACTTCGTTCTCCGACTCGGCGACGTCCACGGCCGGCATCCATTTGCCCTGCGGCCACCAAGGCACGTCCAGCATGCCGAACGGCTCGCGAACGAAGGCGTCGAACAGCCGATCCATTTCGTGGCGCAAGGCCAGCAAGGAGCCGGGTTCGCCGCCGTTTTCGCTGCGCTGTTTGCTCTTCCAGGGGATCAGGTTCATGGGATGGTTCCTCCGTTGGTAAGGAGACAGGCACATTTTTCGGCCTTCACGTTTCTACCCTGTGCCTGCGCACGAACGGCCGAAAAATGAGCCAGTCCCCGGCTTATCTTACTTGGCACTGACTTCGATTTTTCGCGGCTTGACGGCTTCGGCCTTGGGCAAGTGGAGCATCAATACGCCGTCGGCGTATTCCGCGCTGATCTTGCCGGCATCCACCGCCTCGCTCACCCGAAAAGTGCGATAGAAATCGCCCACACCATATTCCCGCACCAGGTAGCGATGGTCGTGCTCTTGCCGCGGCGCTACCTTGGCATGAATGGTGAGCATGCCGTCTTCGAAGTTAACGTCGATCGAGTCGCTCGCGGCGCCGGGCACATCGGCTAGCACCAAGAGCTCCTCGTCCCGTTCTCGAATGTCAACGTTGGGACGGAAGCACAGGCCGTTGCGGGTGTGCTCGATGGCGGGGGTCTCGGTGGGGTTCTTGGTCGTGTTTTCTGTGGACATAGGACAGTTTCCTTTCTTGTGGTCATAGCGGGATAGGCCCATTTTTCGGCGTTCACGTTGCTGGACTCGCGGAGTCCGCACGCGGCCCAAAAATGAGCCAGTCCCCGTGTACAGTCCCCGCCTAGCCGGCCACCGCAATCTTTCGCGGCTTGGCGCTCTCGGCCTTGGGCAAGGTAATGGTGAGCACGCCGTCGCGCAGCTCGGCCGCCACCCGGTTCGCGTCGACCTCGCACGGCAGCGGGATCACCCGGCTGAAGCTGCCCACCGGCCGCTCGCGGCGGTGGTAGATGGTGCCTTCCTCCTCGGGGCCGGGCTGGTCGATTCGGATCGACAATTCGTTGCCCACCACCGACAGATCGAGTTGATCTTTTTTCACTCCGGGCACCTCCATCTCGACCAGGATTGCCTCATGCTGTTCCCAAATGTTGACGGCCGGCTGGTTGCGAAGCGGCGGGGGGAGAAATCCCTCGGGAACGCTACCGAGGAAGCCGTTAAACAGGCGGTCTACCTCGTTCCGGAACTGATACAACGGGTTTCGCAGGCTGAGATCACGCAGAACCATTTTTTGGTCCTCCCTTTCTATTTTCCCTGGCAGCGAAATTGGTGCATCAGGAGGCAATTCTCCATACTGCTGAAGCTGTTTTCGCATGCCGGCGGACGATCGAGAGACTGTTGCAAAGCCCGTACCGAAACACGGTTCCTGTGATTTAAGTCTTGTTTGCAGCGTCAGTTGCGCTCGCGATGCGGGGGGCCCTTTCGCGGCGATTTCTGCCAAATTGGCATGAATTTGACGGGTCGGGCGGCGGGGCAGCCATAAAGACGTTGTGGCGCAGGGGTTGGGACGCTATACTTCAGCCTTCGTCCGCAGAGCGTTACACTTTGCCCAGTCTGAGTCTTCCGTCGTCGCTGCCATGCGGTTTTCGCTGATTGATCGCATTATCGAACTGGAGCCTGGACACCGAATTACGGCCATCAAGGCATTGGCGATGGCGGAAGAATACCTGGCCGATCACTTCCCGCACTTCCCGGTGATGCCGGGGGTGCTGATGCTGGAGGCGATGACCCAAGCGGGGGCATGGTTGGTGCGGGCCAGCGAGGATTTCGTGCACAGCATGGTGGTCCTGCGGCAAGCCAGCAACGTGAAATACGCCCAATTCTTGGAGCCCGGCCAGACGCTCTCCGTCACCGCCGAGATCCTCAAGAGCGGCGAAAAGGAGACCAAGCTGAAGGCCTCTGGAACGGTGGGCGGGCGGATCATCGTCAACGCGCGCTTGACCTTGGCCCGCTACAACCTGGCCGACCTCGATCCCCACAATGAAGCCGTCGACACCGCCACCCGAGGCGAGTTGCGCAGTCAGTTTGCCCTGCTTTACCAGCCGCACATTGAGATTTCGGTAACCGCCACTTGAGCCCTCGCGGTCTTCTTGGTCACAAAAGGATTGGGACTCCCAGATGAAAACGGGGCCGGCACCACAGGTGATAGGGTTTCCGACGAAGCGATGCCGCGGGAGGGTGCCGAGCCGTCCCCCGGTTTTTATTGGCCGACCAATGGCCCCGGCCCAGCAACCACGGAGGTAGAACTGTTCCCAATGCGATTTGAAGGTAAGACAGCAGTCGTCACCGGCGGGAGTCGGGGTATCGGCCGGGCCTGTGTGGCCCGCCTGGCCGGCGAAGGCGCCGAGGTGGTCTTTCTCTACCGCAGCAACCAAGCGGCCGCCGAGGCCCTGGTGGCGGAGTTGGCGTCTGCGCCGGGCAAAGTCCGCGGCTGGCAGGCCGACGTTTGCGATTTGCAGCGGGCCCACCAGGTGATCGACCAATTATTTGACGAGTGGACGCACATCGACGTGCTGGTCAATTCGGCGGGCATCGTTCAGGACGGGCTGCTCGGGGGCATGACAGCCGAGCAATGGCGTCAGGTGATCGAGACCAATCTGGGCGGCACCTTCAATTACTGTCATGCGGTGACTCAGCCGATGATGATGCGGCGGCGGGGGAGCATCGTCAACCTCTCCAGCACCTCGGCGGAGTTCGCTTCCCGCGGGCAGGTCAATTATGCCGCCAGCAAGGGCGGCATCGACGGATTGACTCGCGCCCTGGCCAAGGAATTGGCGGCCCGCAATATCCGCGTCAACGCCGTAGCTCCGGGGATGATTGAAACCGACATGAGCCAGGTGGTCCGCGGCATCGCCGGCGACCAGATCACCAAGGCCATCCCCTTGAAACGCATCGGCAAGCCCGAAGAAATTGCCGCCCTAGTGGCCTTTCTGGCCAGCGACGAAGCGTCCTACCTGACCGGCCAGGTGGTGCGGGTGGACGGCGGACTGAGCCTGGGCGGATATTGAACCGCCCCCGACTTGTTGGATCCAATCTTTTTGTCCCTGTTTGGAGATTGAGCACAATGCCGACGAAGAAAGAAGTTTTCCAGAAGATCCAGACGGCCCTGGTCGACGCCCTGGGGGTCGATGAAGAAGACGTAACCCCCGAGGCCACCTTGGTGGGCGACCTGGGGGCCGAGTCGATCGACTTCTTGGACATTGTCTTTCGCCTGGAGAAAGCCTTCAACATCAAGATCCCCCGCGGCGAATTGTTCCCCGAGGACATCCTGACCAATTCCGCCTATGTCCACGACGGCAAAGTGACCGAGCAGGGACTGGCCGAGCTTCGCAAACGCATGCCCTTCGCCAATTTGGACAATTTTGCCAAGAACCCGGTGGTGCAAGATTTTGGAAACCTGCTGACGGTGGCCGACATGTGCCGCTTCGTGGAAGGCAAGGTGGAAGTGACGGATTAGACGGGGTCGAGACCATGCGCTGGTACTGGATCGATCGGTTCATCGAGTTCGAAAGCGGGCGATACGCCAAGGCGATCAAGAATATCTCGCTGGCCGAAGACTACCTCCACGACCATTTCCCCTACTATCCGATCATCCCCGCCTCGCTCGTGATCGAGGGGATGGCCCAGACCGGGGGGTTGCTGGTCTGCGAGCACAACCAGTTTCGCGAGAAAGTGGTGTTGGCCAAGCTGCCCAAGGCGGTCTTCCACTGCGATGCCGTGCCCGGCGATACCCTCACCTACACGGCCACGGTAGACTACATCAAGGAAGAGGGAGCGATGGTTACCGCCACGAGTTACAAGGGCCATCGGCTGCACGCCGAGGCGGAGATCGTTTTCGCCCACCTGAACGAGCCCCAGTTGGCCAGCCTGTTCGATCCCGATACCTTCCTGCGGATGATGCGGCTGTTGGGAGCCTTCGAGGTCGGTCATGCGGCGGACGGCAGCCGCTTGCGGCCTCCTGCGCGGCTGATGCGGACGGTCGAGGGAGGCCACAATGGCCAATCGCCCCCGGGGGCTGCCGCCGAAGGCACTCAAGAAAGGCAACCATGAGACGACGCGTCGTAGTGACTGGCATCGGCTGCGTGACCCCGTTGGGCACGGAGGTGGAAACCATCTGGCGGCGGCTCCAGGCCGGCGACTCGGGGGTGGGCTACATCACTCTGTTTGACGCCAGCCACTTTCCCACCCGGATCGCCGCCGAGGTCCGTAATTGGGACCTCTCCGACGTGGGCGAAAACCCCGCGGAGTGGAAATACCAGGGACGTCACACGCACTTCGCCGTCGGGGCCGCCAAAAAGGCCATGGCCGACTCGGGGATCGAACTGGGTCGCATCGACCCCACCCGGTTCGGCGTCTACACCGGCAGCGGCGAAGGGCAGCAAGACTTCCCTCGGTTCACCGAGATGATGGTTGCCGGTTTGAGCGGCGGGGCCCAATTCGATCTGGCCCGCTTTACCCAAAAGGGCCTGGAGACCTTGCATCCGGTGGCCGAGTTGGAGCAGGAGCCCAACATGCCCGCCGGCCATCTGGCCAGCCTGTTTAATGCCCAGGGGCCGAACGTCAACTGCTTGACAGCCTGTGCGGCCAGCAGCCAGGCGGTCGGCGAGGCGGTGGAGATCATCCGTCGCGGCGAGACCGATCTGATGCTCTCCGGCGGCACGCACACCATGATCCACCCCTTCGGCGTTACCGGCTTCAACCTGCTGACGGCCCTGAGCACCAATAACGACCATCCCACCAAGGCCTCGCGGCCTTTCGATCGCAATCGCGACGGCTTCGTGCTCGGCGAAGGGGCGGGCATGGTGCTGCTCGAAGCGCTGGAACATGCCACTGCACGCGGCGCCAAGATCTACGGCGAGATCGTCGGCTACGGCTCCACCGCCGACGCCTTCCGCATTACCGACACCCACCCCGAGGGCCGTGGGGCGATCAGTTGCATGAAGATGGCCTTGGCCGACGCCGGCCTGGGCGTGGACGACGTGGACTACATCAACGCCCACGGCACCAGCACCACCGTCAACGACAAGGTGGAGACGCTGGCCATCAAGAAGGTCTTCGGCGAGCGGGCCTATAAGATCCCGGTCTCCAGCACCAAGAGCATGATGGGCCACTTGATCGCCGCCGCCGGGGCCACCGAATTGATCATCTGTCTGCTGGCCATTCGCGACCACGTCCTGCCGCCAACCATCAACTACGATAATCCCGATCCGGAGTGCGATCTGGACTACATCCCCAATGTGGCCCGCCAGCAGCGCTGCGACATCGCCTTGACCAATAGCTTCGGCTTCGGCGGCCAGAACATCTCGCTGCTGGCCCGCCGCTTCACCGGCTAGAGCGTTTCAGTGTCGAATGATTCTCCGCAGCAGCAGCACCGCGGCGGCGAACAGAAGCGCGTTGCCCATCCAGAAGATACCCGGCGGCCACTTGCCGGAGGTGGCCAGGTCTTGACTCATCATCAACAGCGGGTAATAGATCCCCAGGATCGGCAAGAAGCAGATAAAGAAGTTGGTCAAGACCTCGGCGTGACGCCAGAGCATGGCCACCGGGATGCCGATCAAGGCGAAGCACAGGCAGGTGAATCCGTTCGACCAGCGGCGGTAGGGTTCGGCCTGTAGTTCGTAGATGTTCTCACGGCAGTCGTCGATGTCTTTGTCTTCGGGCGGCGCATCCCCGAGGGCCTTTTCGGCGTGGTGCAGGGATTCCAGTCGCCGCAGACGAGTCCGCAACTCGGCCACCCGGCCGGGGATCTCGCGCATGGCCAGCCAGTCGCGATGGTAGGGAGGCCGGCCCGG
>JAJYGU010000234.1 GCA_021784975.1 Planctomycetota bacterium | reverse complement strand
AATCTGCACGTAGTCCGCCTCCGTCAGGTCGTAGTTGCCGCGGCTCTGCACCTGCCGCAGCTCGCCCTCGCACATGGTCCGCGCCGACCGGCCAATGGAGCGAGTGGCGAAAGGATCGTCCAGCGAACTGGCCATGCAGATCGCGCGGGCAAACAGATAATCGCCCAACAGGATGCTGGCCTCGTTGTCCCAGCGGGCATTGACCGTGTCGAGATGCCGCCGCAAGGTGGCCTCGTCGAGCACGTCGTCGTGGATCAGCGTCGCGGTGTGGATCAATTCGACCATGGCGGCCAGAACGGTGTGGTCCGCGCCAATGCCACCGCAGGCTTGGGCCGTTAACAGCACCAAGGCCGGCCGAAGCCGTTTGCCGCCCAAACGGAAGCCATGTTTCACCAAACGATCAACGAAGGGGTCGTCGTTCGAAAGCTCACGACGCAGTAGTTCCTCGACGGCCACCAACTCCTCGGCCACCGGGGCATAGAGCGCGCGCAGGGTAACCGGAACCGTCGCACGCGGAGGGGCCATCTGATCCATACGGTGATCCTCAGGCAAAACGCTTAATTTTACCCAATTTCGCGCGCAGGTCGAGGGGGGTTTCAGGAAAGTAGAAGCGGCGTCCCGCCGCTTTCTTTCGATTCAGACGTACTGGACCTTGCCAACAACGCGACGAGACGCCGCTTCTACTGGCGAATGAACGATGCCGTGCCAATCGCCGCTCTCACACCATGAGCAGCCATACTCCGGCGTACAGGATCAACAGCAACAGAGGCAGCCACGACAGCCGACGGCGCCTCAGCAAGGAAACCAGGAAGAAACCGAAGGCAACCGCCGCCAAGACCGTGCTGGCAACGGTCCAACGATTACCTACGATTATCGTAGCATCGGCCTTTTCCCCGGCTGCCGCGTGCTGCGCGTGGTGGCCACCGGCCGCACTCGCCACAATTCGTGCGGCGCTCGCGTCATATGCCTTCCCCACCAGGTCGCTCGCTATGGCAGCCGCAAGCAAGTAACACGCGAAGAAGTCAAGAGATCTCATTGCGCGGCTTCGTCCTTCCGGCAAACGGTAGCCCAGGCATAACTCGTCGGCTGTCCAGAGAAACCGAACGGTGACCGGTGGCTCCATGTCCATCGTGCAGACTGCTATCGCCTCTAATCCAAGTCCTGAATCTCTTCCAGCCACAGGCGGATTTCGTTGTCGTATTCGCTGGCCAGATCGCCCTTAATAAGCTGGCGGTGGAAGCTGGCGGCGCCCTCCTTGACCAGGTCGGCGGCTTCGGCGCTGGGGAAACGACGCACCGGGTCGGGGGCAATCAACCCGCGGCAGAAGTTCATCAACAGTTCATTCACCACCACTTCCGGCGGCAAGATGTGCGGCAGCCGCTGGGCGAGGAACCGCTTGGCCTCCAGCAGATCGCCGTAGTTCGACAGCCCGGCGAACGGCGGCGAGCCGGAGAGCATCTCGATCAGCACATAGCCCAGGCTGGCCAGGTCGCTTCGCGGGGTACATTCGGTGCCTTCCAGCACCTCGGGGGCGGCGTAGGTCGGCGTGCACGTCCGCTGATTAGGCGGACTTTCCAATTCAAAGGCCGAGCCCAAGTCGACGATCTTGGCGTTGCCGGTCCGCTTGAGCATGATGTTCGACGGCTTCAAGTCGCCGTGGACGATGCCCTCGCGGTGCAGGGCGGCCAGAGCCGCCAGGCAGTCGCGGACGATGGCGATGGCGATGCCCGGCTTCACTCGCGGCTGTACGGGGCCGGCGGTAACAATCACCTGGTTGATGTAGTGCCAACGTTTCGCGCTGACCCGGCCCTCCAGCGATTGGAGCATTTCGTGGGTCAAAATCCGCGACAGGTCGTAGCCGTCGACCCATTCCATCTCCATCATGCGGATGCGGCTCCGCTCGACCCAATTTTGCACATCGAGCAGATTGTCTTGCTGGATTTGAGCCACCCGGGCAGCCACCGTGGCCATCCGCCCCATAGCTTCGTCGTAACGCCGCTCATCGGCGTAGCGTTCGGGCGAGAAGATTTTCAGGGCGACCGGGAGGGTGAAACTATCCGTGCCGCGACGTTCGCTGAGATAGACCACTCCCTGTCCGCCTGAGCCCAGCAATTTCAACAGGCGGTGGTGCTCGGTCCAGCTGAGCCGCTGTTCTTTCAGGATCGTGTTGTAGCGTCCGAGGAGGTCGTCGGAACAGCGGGCGACCGCGCGCCCGCCCCATGTTCTGGTAGCGGCCCCCTCTAAGAAGGTGGTATTCGACATAGCCTTGCCCTTGAAGCGTTGCCACTCTGCCCGATTCAAGCGGCCCCATCTTAACGCTTCGGCCAAGACGACGTCCAGAGCGCAATCAAGCTACGGCTCGCAGGCTTCTCCCCAAAGCGGTGCCCCGCCGCCACGGATGGGAAAACCCAGCCGCTTGTCGCTGAGGTAGTTGATCAGCGGCAACCCCGCCCGCCAACGCCGCAGATTGCGGCAGAACAGGTTGGTCATGTGATCGATCCGCCAACGGCCCTGTCCGCCCACGTGCGGGGTGATGATAACGTTGGGGAAGCCCCACAACCGATGCGTCGGCGGAAGCGGTTCGGGATCGACGACATCGAGCACCGCGCCGGCCAGATGGCCACAGTCGAGGGCGGCCGCCAGGTGATCGGTCACCACCAGCGGCCCCCGTGCGACGTTGACCAACACGGCTCCGTGCTTCAGCCCGGCCAGCACGCCGGCGTCGATCATGCCGCGGGTGCTCTGATTCAACGGCGCACAGAGCACCAGGAAATCAACTTGCGGGAGTAATTCGCGCAGACCTTCGGCCGGCCAAAGCGCCTCAACGCAGTCGGGCTTGTCGACTGGAAACAGGTCAGTGGCCAGAATCCGTACCTCGAAGGCGTGCAGCAGCTCGGCCAGCCTCCTCCCGACGCCGCCCAGGCCCACGATGCCGACCGTGGAGCGGGTGAGGTCGCGGGTAGGGCGACGGATGAACTCCTTGGCTTGCTGGGCGCGGAAAAACGTCGGCAGGCCGCGGCACCAGCCGGTCATCAGGGCGATGGCATGTTCGGACACCTGGTCGGAGAGCACGCCCGAGGCGCTGCTCACCACGATATCCGAGGCAACCACCGAGGGCACCAGGCAATGGTCCATGCCGGCCGCCGAGGATTGCAGCCAGCGCAACCGGCCCTGGCGGACCACCCCGTCCCAGTCGACCGGCACCTTGGCGTGGCCGCAGAAGATGTCGGCCGCAAAGATCTCTTTCGCAACGTGTTCCTGGCCGGCATCCACGATCTCAGCCTCGGGTGTGGCGGCGGCAATTTGAGCGATATGTTTGGCTTCGACCGGATAACAGAGAACGATTCGCGGGGGCATGGGGAGGCGAAAGATCAGCTTTCGGAGGTCAGAGGTCTGAGATCAGGAACTGGAAGCTCAACCCATTTTTCATTTTGCACTTGGCATTTTTCATTTTCCATTTTGCATTTTGCATTGTCCGCCTGCCTTCCGCAGCCGCTGCGGGCGCAGGGCGGGCAGCAATGACTTATTCTGGCGGATTTCGGGCTGGGGAGCCAGCCCCCGGACAAAGCGACTGGCACACGTCAAGAGTCGCCGTGGGACCTGCGAAAAAGTGCTCGCCGGACTCTAGTAATGGCTCTCGCCAGGTTTTATAATGAAGGCACTACGCGGTGGCGGTCCCCCCACAGTGCGGTCAGTTGCTTGCAGTGCCAATTCGCCAACGTGCTACGGTGGCAGTTTCTCGGCCCACGGGAGCCGCTTTGACCCGCTGGGCGAGCGGCCCTTTTGGTGATGGCTCCCGCCTGGGACCGCGCTCAAAACCGATGCGACCCGCTTTCGATCAAAACGTCCTGAACGGGCAAAGGAGGTTCCTCTGAGCAGCCACAAGTTCCAGATCGGATTGCTGACCGTGTTGGTCTTGATCGGGCTGCGGTTGGCTTTGGGCTGCCACTTCCTTTACGAGGGAATGTGGAAGATCAAGCACGCCGACGAGTTCAGCGCCCAGCCGTTTCTGGCCCAGGCGAAAGGGCCGCTGGCCCAATACTTTTACCGGATGCTGCCGGACATCGACGGCCGGCAGCGGCTGCACGTCGAGACCGACGCCAGCGGCAAGAAGTCGATCAACTCCGAGGTCTTGGTTGCCCGCTGGAATGAGATCCGGCAGCAGTTCCTGGCCTACTACCGTCCGGCCAATCCCGCCGGCGCCGCCGGTGGCGAGTATCAGAAGCTCGAACATGCCTCCGAAGAGACCTGCAACCACTTCAAACAGTGGCTTCAGGAGTACCTCGACGCCAAGGCCAACGACATCGCCGCCTATTTCGGTGCCCTGGATCGTTTCCAAGGCAAGACCCACGATCCGCACGCCGAACTGGGCCAAGACACCCCCTTCCAGAAGCAGCGCCACTGGGACCGCATGATGGAGCTGCGCCATGAGGCCGATGGCTGGATCAAGGACATCGATGCCCAGGAAAAGGCCTATAAACACTCGCTCTATGCCTTGCTGAGCGACCAACAGAAGGCCCGGGAGCCCGGGGGCCGCCGCTGGAATCCGTATTACTGGGGACGCGGTCCGATGGCCTTCGACTGGGGCCGCTCGTGGAACCCGCTGCTCTGGGCCCGCATGGACCAGATCAATTTTGCTGTGACCTATGGACTGACGGCGATCGGTTTGTGTCTGCTGCTCGGACTGTGCTCGCGGCTGGCGGCCTTGGCGGGGGCGGCGTTCATGTGTTGCGTGGTCCTGACCCAGCCCGCCTTTCCCGGCATCTATCCGCCCGATCCCGCGGTGCTCGGTCATGCCTTATTGATCAACAAAGACTTCATCGAGATGCTGGCGCTATTGGTCATTGCCAGCGTCCCGGCCGGGCGATGGGGCGGGCTGGACTTCTTCCTGTATCACATCCTTCGCTCGCTCGCCTACCGTTGGGTGAAAAAGGACTCTCGCGTTCAAGGTGGTGTCTATGGTTCCGAATTCGCGAAGCGATAGGGCGTCGGCCGGCATCAGCCGCCGCAATTTCCTGGCCGGCGGGGTGACGGCGGCGGCGGTGGCCGGCGGCGGCTTGGGCGCCTTCTACTACGGCTACAACAAGGCCCTCGGCGCGCCGTTGCGGGTGGGCGTGATCGGCACCGGCGACGAGGGAAGCGTGCTGATGGGCGCCATCACGCCCAGCTTCATCGAGGTCCGCTCGATCGCCGACATCCGCCCCTACAACGTGTGGCGTGCCTTCCACGGCGATCATTCGAGCGAGGCGGCCCTGGCGGCCCGTCCGGGCCTGATGGCCAAGTACGGCTGGAAGACCGAGGACGAAGCCCGCGGCCACGTCAACGTCTATACCAACGGCTACCAGGAGCTGATCGATCATGCCAAGGCCGACGGGCTGGAGGCAGTGATTGTCGCGGTGCCCTTGCACTTGCACGCCCCGGTGGCCATCGCCGCCATGAAAGCCGGCCTGCACGTCATCACCGAAAAGCTGATGGGGCACAGCGTCCACGAGTGCAAGGAAATGGCCCGCGTCGCCCGTCTGCAAGACCGGATTCTGGCTACGGGTCACCAGCGGCACTACAACATTCTTTACGCCAACGCCATGGACTCGATCCAGCGCGGCGTGCTCGGCGAGTTGCACTACATTCGCGCCCAGTGGTATCGGGGGAATCTGCCCGGCAAGGACAGTTGGCAGCAACCCATGCCGCCGGCCGCCAAGCCCCACGATCCGCTGGCCAAAGACCTGGAGAAGCGGCTCAAGGCCGCCCGGCTGCAACTGGCGGCTGCTCGCGGGGCGGCTATCGACACTTGGCGACTTCGCGTCCGGCAGCTCGAAGCCCAACTGGCCGATAAGGTCCAGGCGGAAAAGTTCGGCTACCAGAGCCGGCAGCTCAAGGATGCCGCGGGCAAGGTAATCTACGATCGCCCGGCGATCGAAGAGTTGATCCGTTGGCGGCTGTGGGACCGCACCGGCGGCGGCTTGATGGCGGAGTTGGGCAGCCATCAGCTCGACGCGGCCAGCATCTTCATTTCGGCCATGCACGGCGGCGAAAAGCAGATGCCGCTCAATGTGGCGGCCGCTGCCGATCGGCCCCTGTTTCCGGCGGACCGCGACGTGGAAGATCACGTCTATTGCATCATCGAGTTCCCCGCCCCCGGCTACGACCCGAAAGACCCGCTCGCCAAGCAGAAGAAGATCGGCGTGCAGTATGCCTCGATCAACGGCAACGGGTTCGAGGGCTATGGCGAGATCGTCTTCGGCACCAAGGGAACGTTGATTTTGGAGCGCGAGCAGGAGTTGTCGATCCTGAAGGGACCCTCGGGGCCGAGTTCGGTCAAGGTTTCCGGCGGCGCGGGCGGGCCCACCCTGGACACGCAGGCCAGCGGGGCAGTGGTCGCCGCCGCCAAGACCAAGCGCGGCACCGCCAAGGTCAGCCGCGGATACACCGAAGAACTGGAACATTGGGCGTGGTGCATTCGCCACCCGGCGCCCGAGAACCAGCCCCGCTGCCCGCCCAAAGTCGCCCTGGCCGACGCCATCATCGCCCTGACGACCAACATCGCTGCCCACCAAGGCGAGCGGATCGAGTTCAAGAAGGAGTGGTTCGACATCGACAACGACGCCACTCCGGAGGGCATTGCCCCGGACATCAAGCGATATCAGACTTAAGGGGACTGTCCCGATTTTTGTGGCGACCACGCCCGGCGTGGTGCCCAGCCACAAAAATGGGACTGGCCCCTTCGGTGCACCCGAGTTAAGCGAGCGATCCGATGTTACTGAGCCCCGAAGATCGAGCGATCGGCAAAGAGAATTTTCACGCCGCCATCGGCAGCAAGCTGATCCGCCGCGACTTTCTGAAGGAAGCCTTCAAGAAGGACGTAGCCTCCGGCAAAGGACTGGGCCCGCTGTACTTCAAGTACGGGGCCTCGGTGCCCGAGCCGGTCCGCGTGGGTGTGATCGGCACCGGTGACGAGGGGAGCGTGCTCATTGGGGCGATCAATCCCAAGTACCTCAGCGTCAAGGCGATCGCCGATATCCGCCCCTACAACGTCTGGCGGGCGTTCAACGGCGACTATTCCAGCGATGCCGCCCACAAGGCCCGCCCCGGCCTGATGAAGGTCCACGGCTGGAAGAGCGAGGACGAGGCCAAGAAGCACGTCAAGGTCTACGGCCCCTACGCGGAATTGCTGGCCCATGCCAAGGCCGACGGCATCGAAGCGGTGATTATCGCCCTGCCCTTGCACCTGCACGCCCCGGTGGCCATCGCCGCCCTAAAAGCCGGCCTGCACGTGATCACCGAGAAGCTCATGGGCCACAGCGTCCATGAATGCAAGGAGATGGGGCGAGTCGCCGCGCAGACGAAGCTTCTGTTGGCCACCGGGCATCAGCGGCACTACAACATCCTCTATGACGACGCGGTCGACCTGATCCGCAAGGGAGTGCTCGGGAAACTGCACCATATCCGCGCCCAATGGCACCGCGGCAACCTGCCGGGCACCGATAGCTGGCAGCAGCCCATGCCCAGGGCGGTCAAGCCGGACGATCTGCAAGCCGGGCGGTTGGACAAGGAACTGCGCGAGTGGACAGCCAGGCTGGAGCAGCTTAAGAAGGAGAACAGCAAGTCGGCAGCGGCCTGGGAAAAGAAGATCGCCCAGGTCCATGCCCAAATCGCCGACGCCGTGGTCGACGCCAAGAAATACGGCTATGAGGACCGCCAGCTCAAGGATGGCTCCGGCAAGGTGATCTATCAGCGGCCGGCCATCGAGGAGTTGATTCGCTGGCGGCTGTGGGAACGTACCGGGGGCGGCTTGATGGCCGAATTGGGGAGCCATCAGCTCGATGCCGCCAGTATCTTCATCGCCGCGGTCCACGGCGGCCAGAAGCAGCACCCCATCAGCGTGGCGGCCGCCGCCAATCGGCCCCTCTTTCCGGCCGACCGCGACTGCGAAGACCACGTGTATTGCATCTTTGAGTTTCCGGCGCCGGGCTACGATCCGAAAGATCCCTACGCCGCACAGCGCAAAATCGGCGTGCAATATGCCTCGATCAACGGCAACGGGACCGGCGGCTACGGCGAGACGGTCCTCGGCACCGCGGGCACGCTGCTGCTGGAGACCGAGAAGGACGCCATGCTCTACAGGACCCACGAAACCGGCAGCAAGATCAAGATCGTCTCCGGCAAGACGAAGGATGCCCCGCCCATGTTGCGGGTGGACGAGCACGGCGACCCCGAATCGGCGGCCATCGGCACCCTCGGCGCTTTGCCGGCCGACCGCGGCTACACCGAAGAGCTGGAGCATTGGGCCTGGTGTATTCGCAATCCGGCCCCCGAAAACCTGCCCAGGTGCCACCCCAAGATGGCCGTGGCCGACGCGGTGATCGCCTTGACCGCCAACATGGCCGCCCGGCAAGGCCGCCGGATCGAGTTCCAAGAGGCCTGGTTTGACATCGACAGCGACGAGACGCCGGAGGGCATGAAACCTGATCTGGGGCGCTACAAATAGAACTCGTGGTCCGGGCATCCTGCCTGCCTGCATGCATGGCGGAGACAATCCTCCGGACAAGGAGACCTGTGCGATGGACCAATGGCCTCTGGGTGTCTTCGCCAGCATTGACGCCGGTCTGGGCGTCAGGCTGGAGGTGGCCCACGATCTGGGTGTTCCCACCATTCAGCTCCACGCCCCGCACCAGCACACCCGCACCAAGCCGCAGGCCGAACGCTTCTTGGAACAACTGGAAAAGTTGGGAATCCGCATCAGCGTGGTGTTCGGCGGCTTCGAGGGAGAAAGCTACGCCGACATTCCCACCGTGGTCGAGACCGTCGGGCTCGTGCCGCCGGCCACTCGGGCGGCGCGGCTCAAAGAGATGCAGGAAATCTCCGATTTTGCCAGGCTGTTGGGCGTCAGCGCCGTCGGGCTGCACATCGGCTTCGTGCCCCACGACCATGCCGATCCCTTGCATGCCGCCGTGGTGCGCGTTGCCCGCCAGCTTTGCGACCATTGCAAGAGCAACGGCCAGAACCTGCACCTGGAGACCGGCCAGGAGTCGGCCGACACGCTGCTCGATTTCCTCCACGAAGTCGGTCGCGACAACCTGTTTGTCAATTTCGACCCGGCCAACATGATCCTCTACGGCTCCGGCGAGCCGATTGAGGCCCTTCGCAAGGTGGGCCGCTATGTCCGCAGCGTCCATTGCAAGGACGCCAAGTGGGCCGCCCGCCCCGGCAAAGAGTGGGGCCGCGAGGTGCCCTTGGGCGAAGGCGACGTGGGCATGGAGGACTTCTTACGGACCCTCAAGGAAATCGGCTACACTGGCCCGTTGACCATCGAACGCGAAATTCCGCAGGAACCGGAGCGCCAAAAAGAAGAGATCGGCCGCGGCCTCCGCCTGTTGAACGACCTGAAAGCCAAGATCGGCTAACCAGCCAACCATCAGAATCTAATCCCTAGTCCCTAATCCCTTGCCTCCCCATGCCCCAACTTTCCCTCGAACTGCCCCATCAACTCGGCCAAGAAGAAGCCGCCCGCCGGCTGAAGGACCGTTTCAACGCGGTATGCGAGAGGTATCAGACGCAGATCAGCGACCTGACGCACCAGTGGAACGGCCACAATTTCTCGTTCGACTTCCACACCATGGGGATGAAGATCGCCGGCACTCTGGCCGTCGAGCCGGCCAAGGTTACGCTGGCGGCCAGCCTCCCCTTGGCGGCCATGCTCTTCAAGAAGGTGATCGAAGACCGCATTCGGCAAGAGATGGGCCAAGTATTGGCCTGATTTCACTTCGCCGGCCGAATCTCGACCACCCGGTCGCTCCGGCGAAATGTCAAACCGGTCGACTTCAACAAGGCCCGAAAGACGTCGTCCACCGTGCCATTCTCGACCTTGGCCGACACGCGCTGGTCCAAGGAAATTCCGGCATCCGCAATGGCCTGGCGGTCGATGTGCATCTCCAGGTTCAGCCGTTCGGCCAACTGACGAAGAACTGGCCCGAGAAGTTTTTCCTGGACCACCAGCCGGTCAATTCGCACCTGGCCGACTTCAGCGGGGGTCTCGTGGGGCGTTGTCGAGGCGGATTTCGATACCCGTCTTAACGATGCCTCCCAGGCTGGCCTGGAGGACACCGTTCTCGATCCCGCTGCCCTTGACACCAGTGGTATTAAGGGTGCCGGCCGGGCCGCCGTCCCGCTTGCATCGCTGAAATCCTGGGGAATTGACCTTAACGTGAAGCGGCGCTGATCGCAGGCAATGTCGGCGATCGGTTGGAGCGTCAGGCGGCGCCCGTCGGCGTCGACCTCAAAGGTCAGATCGAACTGGACGGCAATCAGCGTCAGCCGCTCCACCAGCGGCATGGGCGGCAGGTCGGCCGCCGGCCAAAGATCATAGGGCACCCGCTCCAATCCCTCGATTTCCAGGCCATTTTCCCGGGCCAACTCCGCCAGCAGCTTCCGCGGCTCGGCCAACTCCGGCCAGGCCATTCGGTTCGCCTGCCGAAACTTGCGGGCAGCCGCCGGCGGCAGGTGCCGCACCATTTCTTCGCATCTGGCCAGCAGCACGTCCAGCCGCAAGGCAGCCTCCGGCGGACCGAGGTAAACCACCGGACCAAGTCGCGCCACCCCCAAGCGGCAGTGTTGGGCAATCGTCTGGAAGACCGTCTCGATCGGGGTATCCGTGAGCGACAGGTCGATCCGTTGGCCGGGATCGACGCGGCGATCGAGCACCACGGCCACCTCTTGCGTCCGCGACAGTCCCTCCAATGCCCGCCGCAACCGGTTCTCGGACCAGGTGACATTGATCTGCTTGGCCAATTGCTGCTGCAAAGCAGCCCCGGTGAGCCACGGGCTGCCCGCCACAGCTTGGCTGGCCAGGCCCAAACCCAAAAGCATGGTGACGGCCGCCATAGCGGACTGCGTAACGGCGTGCCGGATTGACTCATGGAACAAGCTCATACCCCCAATTATAGCCCGCCAGCCGGGGACTGACTCCGTTTTGGCCGCCTTCAACAGACCGCGGGGTAGAGCCGCCGGCGACGAAAACGGTGCCGATCCCGGGCGTCCCTGGGCGCAGGAGGGTTGCTTGTGGCGTTTGTAGCGTGTTCTGATTACAATCGAACAGTATAACCGCCCACATCCCATAGACGCGGCGTCCCGTAGACGCGGCCTCTTGCCGCGCTGCTGGGCGTCCCTGTGGACTTGGCATCTTGCCGCGTTGCTGGGGCGTGATGGGAACCGGTTGCCCGTACCAAGCGGCGAGACGCCGCTTCGGCGGTTGCCCGCCCGTTGGGAGTCGTCGCCGTGAGCCAGAAATCCCCGCGATGCCCGTTGCTGCTGGTCTTCTACGAGCAGTATCTGGACCACCAGGACTCGGCCAATTTCGTCCGGCTGGTCTC
>JAJYGU010000033.1 GCA_021784975.1 Planctomycetota bacterium | reverse complement strand
TCGTTGGACTGGGCAGCAGCAGGCAGGGCGGAGAGGACGATGCCCAACCAAAGCAGACCGACGCAGGCGGAACGAAGGCAAATGCGTTGATTTCGCGCCGCCCGGGGCGATGGATCGTAGCCCGGTGATTCATCGCCGGGTCCCAATGGGAAAAACAACCTCGCCCGTCCTGTAGGGACGGTTGGAAACGTCCGCTCAACTGCCCTCATGGCTTCCCTCCCTCTTTTCCGCTCGGCCGCTGTGTCGCCTTCTGTTGGGCCGCCATTTCCGCCACCACCAACTGCATGGCCCGCTCGATGGGGATCGCCCGCACGTTGGCTTCGCGATTGACCCAGTGATAGCTGTTGATCTGTTCCTGCTGTTCGACTAGGGCCCGGCCGAGCAGGGTTTGTGGATCGCTGCTGGGGATGGTCTGGGAGGCCGTCGCGTCGGCCTTCCAATTGTAGAACCAGGCCTGGAGCAAAACCACGACCAGGAGCACCGTGACCGCCAGAAAGCATCCGATCACCGTCAGCAGGCCGGCGTTGATCTCGTCGCCTTCAAATTGCGGCTCCGCGGCGGACGGCGGTGCCGATAAGGTGGTCGCGTGTTCGGGGTGTTCGTGGCTCATGGTTCCGCTCGTCTAACAAAAAGGGGACAGGCACCTCGCAGCAGCCCTACTTCCCACAACTTACTCGGATTGGCTCGGAGCCAGTCCCCTTTTTGTTAGACGTTCTAAAGGTTCTCGAAGGCCAACGATTCCGCCAGGCGGGGATCCTGCACCGGCACTAGGGCCGCCTTTCGCAGCAGCCGAGCGGTGTTCAACAGATACAAGCCGCCCATCCACAGCACCATCCCCAACAGGATAGCCAGCGACCTCGGCTCCAGCGGCGCCTCCACTGCCCGCATGAATCCCTGGTGTTGCTGGGCCAATTGATAGACCGCCTGCGGCGAGGCCAGCAGGTGCTTCAGCGCCTCGGGCAGCGGCGTTCCTGGGGCCGCGCCCACCGCCTCGGGGATCTTTTCGATGTACACGTTGGGCATGATTAGCCAGAACAGGTCGAGCAGGTGCGCGGCCAGCAGCCAAACCGACCAGAAAACCAGAACCCTCCGCCGACGTTTCGCGTGCCGCGAAAGCAGGCCGACGAAGGGGATCAGCAAGTGGAAGACCACCAGCACAATCGACACCGCGGCCCAAGGGCCGATCTGCCGGGGCATGTAGAACTGCGTCTCCTCCGGCAGATTCGCATACCAGATCAACAAGTATTGGCTGAAGGCGATGTAGCCCCAGAAGAAGACGAAGGCAAAGATCAGCTTGCCCAGGTCGTGGTAGTGCTCCGCAGTGATGGCCGGGCCGATGCGGCCATTGGCCTGAAGCCAGAAGGCGAGCAGGGCAAGCGTGATCAGGCCGCTAAGCACGCTGCCGGTAAAGAAATACACGCCAAAAATCGTCGAGAACCAATGGGGGCTCAGGCTCATCAACAAATCCACGGCCGCAAAGGTGATGGTCAGTGCGTAGGCAATCATGCCGAAGGCGGACATCCGCTCCATCGCGCGGCTGAGCGATACGTCGCCGCTGGAATCCTGGCGGATCGACCGGCTGCGGAGGTACCAGGTCAAAAGGAGCCAGACGGCAAAGTAGATAACGAAACGCACAATAAGCCCCGTGAAATCGAGCTGAACACCCATCGCGATCGCCACAAAGGGATGCATCGGTGACGGTCCAAACTGCAACGCGGCGCGAAGGTCCTCCTCAGGCGTCCACCCATGCCGCGTCAACACGAGCATCATCAGAAACAGCAGCCCCATCAGACCGATGTTGCCGCTGAGGGCCTCCGCCAGCCGACGCAACGTGACACTCCAGCCCGCGCGGCTGAGGTGGTGCAGCATCACGAAAAACAAGGCGCCGAGGGTGATCGACAAGTAGAAGGTGAAGGCGACGAGATATGCATGCGCGAACAGCGAGAACCAGAGTGACGACTGGCCACCGATTAGTGCCGCAATACCGAACAAGCCTGCCACCGCAAGCACGCTGCCCGATACCGTCATCCGCCGCGCCGCCGGGCCCAACTGCCAAAGCTCATTTGGCGCGTTCGGCGACAGGGATGTGGGGGTTGCGTGTTGCATGGCGTATTACTCGCTAAACCTGCGAAACTTTGGACTGCGGTGATTTATCACCGCTTTTCCGAGCCGCGCGGAAGATCGCGAAACAGTCTTCAGGTGAACCGAACATGGCATCGAAGTTGTGAAACACGCCGAAAAGCGGCAAAAATTGCCGCACTCCAAAAGGCCTAGCGATACTTGTCTCGCTCCGTCTCGGGCACGTCCGCGGGCTTCGCGTGCTGGCTCCGTTGCAGGGCCTTCACATAGGCGACAATCGCCCAGCGGTCCAGCACGGATATCTGTTTATCATAGGCCGGCATGGTGCGGACCCCGTTGGTCACGGTATTATAGAGGCGACCCACCGGCCGGCTACGGATTTCGTCGCTGTGGTAGCTGGTGGGAGCGACCCAGCCGGCGGCCGTGTCGGCCCCCGAAGCCTGCATCTCCGCTGCCCGGCGGGCGACCGCGCCGTCGCCGTAACCGCTCAAGCCGTGACACGGGGCACAGTAGATATTGAACCGTTCCCGGCCGCGCTCTATGAGGTCGGCAGTCACCGGCAGCGGAATCACTTCGACCCAGCCCTTTTGGCCTTTGGCCTTGGTCTCGACGCCTTGTAGGACGCGATCATAGGCTTCCGCACTATTCGGCACAAAAGCACTCCGGCGGTCGTCGATCAGCCGCGGAAACGAAGGATCGTTGAGCACCTCGTTGGAAACCGCCAGATCGCCGCGGGCCTCGACGCCAGGGATCAACGGCCGCATCGCCCGGCCGTCGGCGAACATCGCATTCTGACTCTGGGGCTTGAACTTGGGCTGACGAACCATGTCCAGGATTGGATGCACCGGCCGCAGCGGAGAGGGGCGCGAGCGGCTCAGAGCGATCATCCCGAACGGGACCACCGCCGCAACCGCAACGACCAGCAAGATTCCTAGGAATGTCTTCGACATCGACTAAACTGGATGAGGGATGAGGGATGAGGGATGACGGCGCAAAGCGGAAAGCCGAAAGCCGAAAGCGGACGGCAAGTCAAGCGTCTTCCATTTTGCATTTTGCAGTCTTCATTTTGCATTTTGCATTCTTCCGCCGCGTCCTCTGCGGTTTGGTAAATATCGGGCTATGTGTCCTTGATTTCCTCCACTGCTACGCACCCTGTTGAGCGAATCAACTCCCGCGTCGTCGCCCGATTGAATTTTTCGTCCCGCGCCTCGATCACCAGAGTGAATCCGTCGTCGGTCACTTTGCGGAATTGCCGGCTGGCGAAGGGCGGGAAATGATACCGCGGCAGGCGAACTAGTGCCCACAGGCCCAGAAAGGCGGTGAGCGAAGCGAGCAAAACCGTCAATTCAAAGGCAATCGGGATATTGGCCGCCAGGCTCCAGTAGGGTTTGCCGCTGAAGACCAAGGGTAGGCCAGCCAGCCCACCCGCCGCGCTCACGGCGGTGAACGGCGAGTTGACATACCACTGCATGACCAAGGCGAGCATGCAACCGGCCAAACCGCCCGCGAACACCAGCCAAGGCAGCACCGTTGGGCGGATCCCCATGGCCTCGTCCAGACCGTGGACCGGGAAGGGACTGTAGCAATCCCATTGGCGGTAGCCGGCGTCGCGCACCACGCGCGCCGCCGCCCGCAGCGCCGCCGGATCACGATAGGTGGCCAGCAGGCCCCACGGCTCGCCCTCTCCCTCCGGGAGATGGCCGGGGTGAGGGGCGCTTGAGGCATGTTCAGTCCCCTCTCCCTCCGGGAGATGGCTAGCAGCCTCGGTCCCCTCTCCCTCCGGGAGAGGGTTAGGGTGAGGGGAATCTAGAATCGGCGCAATTCCCGAGGAGGCACTCCCCATTTCGGGCAACTGCGCATCGCTGGCTGCCCGAAATTGGGACGGTCCCTCATGTCCCACCGGCAGGATGCCCTTCACCTCCGCCATCGCCACCATGGGAAGATAACGGCAGAACAACATAAAAAGCGTCAGGAACAGGCCGAAGCTGCCGACCAAGGTCCACACCTCGACGTAACTTGGGCGGTAGCTTCCCCAATTCGACGGCAGAAAGTCACGGTGCAGGCCGACCGCGATAATCACAAACCGCTCGAACCACATACCTACGTTGACCAGCACGCTGACGACGAACAGGATCCACACTTTGCGGCGGGCGAACTTCAGCCACAAGACCTGCGGGATCACCGCATTGCAGATCAGCATCACCCAGCCGCACCAGCCCATCGGCCCGAACATGCGGTTCAGGAAGTGGAATTGGTCCCAGGGGTTGCCGCTCCGCCAGGCGGTGAAAAACTCCATCAGGTAGGAGTAGCCCACCATGCAACTGGTGACCAGAATGATTTTGGCCATGTTGTCGAGGTGCCGCGGCGTGATGAAGTCTTTCAGGCCGAACATCTCGCGGGCAGGGATGGCCAAGGTAACGACCATGGCGAATCCGCTGAAGATCGCTCCGGCCACGAAGTAGGGCGGGAAGATAGTGCTGTGCCAGCCGGGTAGTTGAGCCACGGCGAAATCGGTGCTCACCACGCTGTGCACCGAGACCACCAGGGCGGTGGCCAAGGCGGCCAGCAGCAGATAGGCCCGCTCATAGACGTGCCAGTGCCGCTGGCTCCCCCGCCAGCCCAGGCTCAGCGCGCCGTAGATGTAGAAACGCAGTTTCGTCGTGGCCCGATCGCGGAAGGTCGCCAGGTCGGGCACCATGCCCATGTACCAGAACAACAGCGATACGGTGGCGTAGGTGCTCACCGCGAACACGTCCCAGACCAGCGGACTGACGAAGTTCGGCCAGGTGCCCATCTGGTTGGGATAGGGGAACAGCCAATAGGCGAACCAGATGCGCCCCAAATGGATGGCCGGAAACAGCCCCGCGCAGATCACCGCGAAGATGGTCATGGCCTCGGCGAAGCGGTTGATGCTGGTCCGCCATTTCTGGCGGAGGAGGAAGAGGATCGCGGAAATCAGCGTGCCGGCATGGCCAATGCCGATCCAAAACACGAAATTGGTGATATCGAAGGCCCAGCACACCGGCCGGTTCAAGTTCCACACACCGATGCCGGTGAACACCAAATAGGCCACCATCACTACGAGGATGGCCAGGCCGAGCGATGAGACTCCCATGGCCAGATACCATGCCCGCGGTGGGCGGCGGGCCTCGGCCACCCGGCAGACCTCGTCGGTGACCCGATCGAAGCCGAGCCCGGCCTCGCCGGTAATCAGCGCTGGCCGCCGCCTGGGGTCTTCAGCGGTGTTGTCGAGCTCGTAAGGCAGGGTGACGCTGGTCATTGCTACGCGTTTCTCACTTTGGCCACATACCTGGTTCGCGGCCTGGTGTTCAGCTCCCTATCCAGCAGCCCGTAGGTCCGCGGCAGGGCGTGTAGCTTCGACACTCGGCTGTTCGGGTCGTTCAAATCGCCGAAGACGATGGCCTGGGTCGGGCAGCTCTGCTGGCAGGCGGTCTGGATTTCGCCGTCCTCGATGGCCCGATCGCCTTCGCGCCTGGCTGCGATTCGGGCGTTTTCGATCCGCTGAATGCAGTAGGTGCATTTTTCCATAACGCCCCGCATGCGAACCGTCACTTGCGGGTTCTTTTGCATCCGGAGCAACTCGGACATTGGCTCGCGGAGGAGATTGGGCTCATAAAGCGTGGTGAGCAGGCCGCGGTTATAGTCGAAGAAGTTGAAGCGGCGGGTCTTGTAAGGGCAGTTGTTGGAACAGTACCGCGTCCCCACGCAACGGTTGTAGGTCATCATATTCAGCCCCTCCTGGCTGTGCGTGGTGGCGGCCACGGGACAGACCTCTTCGCAGGGGGCGTTTTCGCACTGCATGCACAACACCGGCTGGTGCACTGCCCGCGGGCCTCGCGGCGTTTCGCGATAGTAGCGGTCCACCCGGATCCAGTGCATCTCGCGGCCCAGCAGGACCTGCTCCTTGCCGACGATAGGGATGTTGTTTTCCGCCTGGCAGGCGGTCACGCAGGCGCCGCAACCGGTGCAGGCGGTCAGATCGACCGCCACGCCCCAGCGGTGGCAGTCATGGGCTGGCACGCCTAAGACGGGGAGTGGCTCCGCAAGATCTTGTGGCCTTGCTTCTCCAGAAAGGGAACTACTTGCGGCCCCTGTCCCCATTTTCGTCTCGCCCTCGGGACGGCCGTCGAAACGATGCTCGTCGAAAATCGACAGCCCGGCCGGCTTCTTGATTCCCAGCGAGGGGTCGCGGCGATAGTCGGCCAACGTGGCCTCGCGAACCAGTTCGGGCACTCGCTCTGCCAGGGCGCGTTTGCCGACGGCGTCGCTGACCTGATGCTCCTGCACCGTGGCCAGCGGATACGTCTTCCCCGTCGGGGTGGCGTTGACCCGCGGCCGCCAGCCCATGCCCGAAAGCCAGCGCAGGGCATACGCATTCTGGCCAACGCCGTGGCCCACGCGGCCGGCCGCCGTGCGGCCGTAGCCGAGGGCGACCGCAATTACGTGGTCGGGCATGTCCGGCTGGAAGAGAACGGGAAACTCGACCTCGGCTGCCGCGGAATCGTCATGATCGCCGGGCACGACTCGCAATCGCACCAATTCGTCTTGCGCCACACCGATCGCCCCAGCCGTCTCGGGACTCATCAGCGCGGCATTGTCCCAAGTGAGCCGCGTCATCGGGTCCGGCAGTTCCTGCAGCCAGCCGTTGTTGGCAAACCGGCCGTCGTAGATCTTGCCATCGGAGAAAAAGACAAGTTCGCATTCACTCCCCTCTCCCTCCGGAAGAGGGGCAATTGCTTGGCTCCCCTCGTCTGCTCGTGGGAGAGGGGCAGGGGGTGAGGGCGGTTGGCGATCTTTTGCAACAATCGCGTCAAGAACACTGAACCGCATGCTGCCCGCCGCACCCGGCGCAGCCGCTGTTTTCACTTCATCCAGCAAGGCCGGCTTCCATGCTGTCCCTTTGACCACACCCTCGGCCAACGCTTTTTTCCACTTCCACTCGCTGAACGGCTCGCCCGGCAGCGAGCGGAACGTGTTGCGCACGATTTCATAGCCGTTGGCTGCGTCCGGCGCGTCGCCCAGGATCATTGCCAGCACTTCAATCGCACTGCGGCCGTCGAAGAGCGGTTCAATCAGCGGCTGCACGACGCTGACCGTGCCGTCGTAGGTCCGCACGTCGCCCCACGATTCCAGATAATGGGCCTGCGAGAGGTGCCACTGGCAAAGCTGCGATGTCTCGTCGTCATGCATGCCGAGGTGGATCGTATTCTTGACGCGGGTCAACAGTTCGCCAAAGCGAACGTCGCTAGGCGCGTTGTAAACCGGATTCCCGCCGAGGATCAGCAGGGTTTTGGCGCCCTCCAGGGCCTTCCAATCGTGCAGTGAACGTACGACACGTTCGTCGGACGCCTCGCGCGCCGGACCCGAATAGTAGACCACCGTCTTGCCAACGTTGCCCAGTTTGCGGTTGATCTCGGCGGCCAAGAGGCGGTGCATATAGGGCTGCCGCGGCCCGACGACTACCAGGGATTCCCCACGATGAGTCTCCAAATCCGCCTTGAGCTGCCCGAAGAATTTGGGGTCGATTCCGCTATCGGGCGGCTTCCCTTGAAACCTTGCCACGCCAAGGGCGGCGGCTAACTGGAACACCAGTTGTTCGATGGCGCTCGGGCGCAGCGCCCGGCGATGGTCGGCACACGCGCCGGTAATGCTGGAGACCGATTCGACGACGTAGAGCCGATTCATTCCGTCGCCGGGCTTGCGGAGCCGGCGGCCTTCGGCGAAGTCGCGGGCGTATTTGATCGCCATCGGTCCGCCGCCGCCGAAAAGATCGGCATCCAGGCTCAAAATCACCTTGGCCCGCGAAAGCTCGAGGACGCCGTGTGCCGGTTTGGCAAACGAAGGTCCGGGATCCTTCGCCGCGGCATCGGATTGTTGCGGCCATGACTCTCCCGCGCAACCGACATGCGAGAGCGGCTCGTATTGAAACCAGGATGCGGCGGGCCAGGCCTTGCGAAACCGTTGGCGAAGTCGCGCCACGCTCGGCGAGCTCGATGCCTCGCTCAGGACGCAGATTCCTTTGCCGTTACCCTTGAAGATCGTTTTGGCCCAGCGGGAGAACTCTTCCCAGGCGGCTTCGCCGCCTGTGCCGTCGGCGCTGCGGCGGATCACTCCGCGGCTGCGGTCCGGATCATAGAGCCCCAAAATGCTGGCCTGGGCAATGGCGTCGGCGGCGCCCCGGTTGAGCGGATGGCTGGGGTTGCCCTCAATCTTGATGGGCCGGCCATCGACGCTCGTCACCAGCAATCCTTGGCCGATGCCGCCGATCTCCATCGCGGTGGCATAGCTGACCGGCACGCCCGGCAGGCGGTTGTTCGGCCGGTGGGCGTAGGGGGCCAATTTCTCTTCCGGCATGCGGATGCAGCCCGTCAATCCCGCCAGCCCAAGCGACGCGCCCATGAGGGTCAGAAAGTCGCGGCGTGACGGGGACTGGCTCCGGGTACCAACCGAAGGTTGGTCGCGGCCCGTTTCGTCATCCATTGCGTCTGCCCTCGAAGGCCGAAACATTTGCCTGTCCCCTTGCGCCGAGGGGGACAGTCCCCTGAGAACGGTCACTCAGCGATGACATGTCACGCAGTCCGTACTGGGGTTAACGTGATACTTTTCCCGCAACTGCTCGCCGAGAGCTGTCGCGGCGACGCCGGCCGGCGGGGTCCAATCCATGTTCGTCACCTGATCGCGCGGCCGAAGAAACGGCTTGGGATCGCGATGGCACGACAGGCACCACGCCATGTTCAACGGCGCGACGGTGCGAACCGTCTCCATCTGCTGGATCGGCCCATGGCAGGTGATGCAACCGACGCCGGCGTTGACATGGGCGCTGTGGTTGAAGTAGACATAATCCGCCAGATCGTGGACCTTGACCCACGGGATCGGCGTGCCTTCGACGTAGCTCTTGCGGACCTCGGCCAGCTTGGCTGAATTGGGGAAGATGGCCTTATGGCAATTCATGCAGACTTCGGTAGGCGGCAGGGCCGCCATGCCCGTCTTCTCGACCGTGGTGTGGCAATAGCGGCAGTCGATGCCCAGCTTGCCGGCGTGCACTGCATGGCTGTAGGGCACCGGCTGCACTGGTTGATAGCCCACGGTCAGCGAAGTCGGATTGGCCCCGTAGGCCAGCAGCAGCCCCACGTAGAGCGGCAGCCCCACCAGTCCCACCAGAACCCCGACCGCCGCCTTGTTGGACCACCGGGGGAATGTCAGTAGCGGCTTAGAGCCCATGCTAGAGAAATCGACTCGATCAACGCCCGCAAGCTACTTCTTTTCCACCACCCAGATGTTGCGAAACTCCACCTTGTTGCCGTGGCCCTGGAGATAAAGCGGGCGAGGCGCGGGGCCCTCCTTCTCGCGGCCCGGGGTGTTGCGGGCAAGCTCGATGTCCGGATGGATCAGCACGCCGTTGTGCTTCACGCTGACGCGGGCATTGGCCGCCTTCCTGCCGTTCTCATATTTCGGGGCGGTAAACTCGACGTCGTAGGTCTGCCAGGTCAACGGCGGGTAGCACATGTTCACGTCCGGCGCGCGCAGCCGGTAGAAGCCGCCGCACTCGTTGTCTTTCCCCTCCAGCCCGAACGAATCGAGCACCTGGATCTCGTAGCAATCGTGCAGATACACGCCGCTATTGCTGCGTCCCTGGCCGCGGGCATTCGGCATGTACGAAAGCCGGAACTCCACGTGCAGCCTGTAGTCGCCGAACTTCTGGTGGCTGGTGGCTTCCGACATGAGGTTCTTGTCCGGGCTCATGCGGCCGTGGCGGAAGTGGTCGGCGGTCGTGCCGTCGAAGAGGACCACCGCGCCCTCGGGCGGCTTGGCGCCTTCGGTGCGGCTATGGCGGATGGTCCGTTTCAAGTGAAGTTTCATCTTGCCGTCCTGGCTGGTCACCGTCATGACCTCGCCCGCGATCTTGCCGGAGGCGCCCTCGCCTTTTAACTGGGTCGCCTCGCCCTCGCGATTGCCTTTCAGGGCGCATTGGGCATCACCCCGTTTCCAGCCGTCGCCGGGCAGGCCGCCCTTGGTAAGGACCACCTCGAAGTTGCCGTGCCCCAAGGCGATCACCTGGCCGCCCGCTTTGGCCTGCTCGCCATCAAGCCACGTCCCGTCGCCCAGGTATTCTCCCTGGACCAGAAAGTCTGGATCCTTGGCCGCCTCGGCCGGGTCGATGATCTCGGGCCCCTCGGGGCCCCGCGCGCAGGCGTGGCAGGTGAATCCACAAATCGCGACCGACAGCGTCAACAGAGCCGTTCTTCGTAACATAGCGTGATCCTAGGGTGGTACACGGGGCAACTGGCCAAAGACGTTAAGGCACATTGTAGCGCCCCAAGGGCGACTGTCAAGAAATTTCCTCGGGGTCCCTTGGGTTCGATCGGACTATGATGCGATGGCCTCTTGGGCCAATACGCCCAGCACTATCTTCCGCAGCTTGGGCTCGGCCTCGGCGGCGGCGGCCAGGATCTCTTCGATGTTGGCCGGCTTCAGGGCATCGGGAAAGCACATATCGGTGACCACCGAAAGGCCCAACACCCGCAGGCCGGCATGAACCGCCACCAGGACCTCGGGCACGGTCGACATGCCGACCACGTCGGCCCCGATGATCCGCAGAAAGCGGTATTCCGCCCGCGTCTCCAGGTTCGGGCCGGTCACGGCCGCGTATACGCCACGGTGGGCGACGAAGTCCTCGCGGCGGGCAATCTCCAGGACGCGGCGGATCAGGCCCGGGTCGTAGGGACGCGACATGTCCGGGAATCGCGGTCCCAGACGGTCGTCGTTGACGCCTACCAGCGGATTGCCGTTCATCAGGTTGATGTGGTCGTCAATCACCACGATGTCGCCTTGGGCATAGAGCGGATTGATGCCGCCGCAGGCGTTGGAGACGATCAGCGTCTCAACTCCCAAGGCCCGCATTACCCGGATCGGGAAGGTGATTTGCCGCTGCGAATAGCCTTCGTAGGAGTGGAAACGGCCCTCCATGGCCAGCACCGGCACTCCGGTCAGCGTCCCGCAAACCAATTGCCCGGTGTGACCGACGGTGGTCGATTGTGGAAAATGCGGGATCGAAGCGTAGTCGAGGGTTGCTTCGGTCTGGATCTCCTGAGCGAGGGTGCCGAGCCCCGTTCCCAAGACGATGCCCACCAGGGGCCGGCCGCCCCAACGTGAGTGAACCACCTCACTGGCCTCGGCGATCTGTGCTGCAAGTTCTCGCATAGCGGCCGTCCGTTAATAACTTCCACTTTCGCCAAGGGGACAGTCCCATTTTCGTCGGACGAAAATTGGGACAGTCCCCAACTTGTTCTTGGACGGCCGCATAATCCCTCATTCTCC
>JAJYGU010000134.1 GCA_021784975.1 Planctomycetota bacterium | reverse complement strand
TATGCAAACCGAATTATCAACGATCACGGAAACATGGTCGCTCCCCACACAAATCCTTCGTTTGGCCCAACGCCTCATGACGTTGGCCACTTGACGTCGTCAACCATTCAGAAAGTGCAGACAAGTCTAATGTGATGTCTCTTTTTCACAGCTTCCTCCTTAACCTCCCTTGGCAGGCCCTTCTAGCCCGTGCCACGGCTCGGATCCGACACTTAGGGAGTATTGCGCGACCTTAGCGTGTAGCGCGAATCCTAGCGGGAGAAGTATACGTCCCGGCGCTGGGTTACGCCAGTTACCAAAACGCTCCCCGTTGAAAGTGACTGTGAAGAGACGCGCCGGTGCGGGAATCTGCTACCTCTCGCGGCCGCTCAGCAGTCTTCACCCCCACCACTTGTGTGCTCCAGCCCACCGACATATATTCGATATCCTGGAATTCCTGATACAGAGTAGGTTCGGCCGTGATCGAGGCGCCGATGTCTGGAGGAGGCAGGTAGGTGGATGCGAACCGTCCATTCGAATGCTTGGCGCTCGGCGCGCTGGGATGCCTGGGGATCCTGGGCATCAGCCGTGGCATGATGCTCTCGGCGCGGGGCGTCCGGATCTTCCCCATCGATCGGAAACGCACCGTGCGAGAGGGACTGGCCGATCTCGCTTTTCTGCTCTTCTTCTTCCTCTGGGTGTACGAGATCCTCGCATTTGCGATTCCGCTGGACGTCCACCTCGTGCCGGCGCCGATGCGCGTGCTTGTGATCGAGGCTATCGGCGCGAAAGTGTTGGGAACTCTCGCGATGACCGCTGGAATCGTCGTGTACGGTCTCGCCTTGCGGGCCTTCGGGTCATCGTGGCGGCTGGGCATTGACCGTGATCGGCCGGGACCATTGGTGACCGGCGGCATTTTCGCACGCAGCCGAAACCCGATATACTTAGCCCTCATGCTGTTGATGATCGGTGTGTTTCTTGTGGTGGGACGGCTCGTGCTGCTGTTGCTGGCGATGATGTTTGCGGTCTACTTCCATTTCCTGGTCCGCCGCGAGGAACGGTTTCTGACGCAACACTACGGTGACGTTTACCGGGCGTACGCCCAGCGCGTGGGCCGGTGGTGGACCCTGGAACGTGGCAAGGGACCACCGAACGGGACGTAGGTGTCGAGTCAACCGAGCTGTAGAGCATTGGCTGGCGACCTCTGCTGGATGTCTCGGTTGACGCTAACGGGCTCGCCACCTATGCTGAAAGAGTAGGGCGCGCCACCGATGGACCTGTAGGAATGCGAGGAGCGGCAGGGCTCGCCCCGGCAATAGGCCAACGGAGTCGTTCAAAATGGTGACGATTAGGGTAAGGGTACTATGAGCACGAAAACCCCAGATATTCTCGAACTTAGCGTCGCCGAGCGGATCCAGATGGTTGAAGACATCTGGGACAGCATCGCGGCAGTGCCCGAGGCTGTCCCGCTCAGTGACGAACAGAAGAAGGAACTGGATCGCCGATTGGAAGCCTACCACCTAAATCCGGACGCCGGCTCGCCGTGGAGCGAAGTCAAGGAGCGAATTCTTAGACGGCAGAAACCATGAAGAAACGGCTGATCGTCAGACCGGCAGCGGAAGCTGATCTGGCGGAGGCATGCGGGTGGTATGAGCAACAGGTCCGCGGGTTGGGCGCACAGTTCCTCTTGTGCGTGGACGGGGTGATGGCGTCGATACAGAGGAATCCTCAACTCTATCCGGTCGTTCACAAAGGGGTGATTCGGCGGGCCTTGACGCGGCGTTTCCCCTACGGCGTGTACTACGTCGAAGCAAAGAGAGCCGTCTCTGTCATCGCTGTGGTCCACGCCAAGCGAAATCCACGTGTCTGGCAAGACCGGCTCTGATAGCGTGTGAACAAGAAGACTCGCCAACAAGCCAATGTAGCCGATCGGTATCGCCTCCGGTGAATTGGCGGCGTTCCCCATTTCGCGAGGTAGACCCTGAACCATGACTGTGCCCAATCGCAGCCGTGTGACGGCGCCGGATGCTGTGCCGGCGTCAATCGGCGCGATTTCTTGAAGTTCGTCGCAGCGGGCGCCGCCGTGACAACCGCCATGCCGGTGATGGCCGGGCCGTTCCAGGCGTCGGATTTCCAGAAACTGATCCCGGCCGACAAGAAGCTCTCCAAGGAGTGGATCGCGTCGCTTTTTGCCCGCGGCACGCGGACCGTCTACCGCGGCGCGGAACTGGACAAGATCGGCATGCCGATCGGGGGCATCTGCACCGGCCAGGTGTATCTCGGCGGCGACGGCAAACTCTGGCACTGGGATATCTTCAATTCGCATATCGCCACCGGCGACGCCCACTACGCCCATCCGCCCCAGCCGGACTATCCCCTCGAACAGGGTTTTGCGATCCGTGTTCGCGCCGGCGGCAAGACCACCGTTCGCTCTCTGGCTCGCTCGGGCTTCTCGCAGATCTCGTTCACCGGCGAATATCCGATCGGTTTCGTGGAGTACCGCGATCCGCAGTCGCCGGTCTCGGTGGCACTGGAGGCCTTTTCGCCGTTCATCCCGCTGGACCCGCACGATTCGCACCTGCCGGCCACCATTCTGCGGTACACCGTCAAGAACGACGCGAACGAGAAGGTGGAGTGCGAATTGGCCGGCTGGCTTGAAAACGCGGTCTGCCCCGTCTGCGAACAGACGTTCGACGGTTCGCGAAGCAACCGCATCGTGCGTGGGAGAGACTTCGTGCTGCTGAGTTGTACGGCAACCTCCGCGCCCGCGGCCGAGCAGCCCAAGCGGCCGACGATCGTCTTCACGGATTTCGAGGGCAAGGATTTTGGGCCGTGGAAGATGGAGGGCGAGGCCTTCGGCAAGACGCCGGCCCATGGAGCCAGGAGCGATGCCCAACACCTCTCCGGCTTCGAAGGCAAGGGCTTGGCCAACTCGTGGACCGGCTCGGACGCACCCAAGGGCAAACTGATTTCGCCCCCGTTTACGATCGAGCGAACGTACATCAGCTTCTTGATCGGCGGCGGCGATCATCCGGGTGAGACGTGCATCAACTTGCTGGTTGATGGAGAAGTCGTCCGCACGCAGACGGGCACGAACAGCGACGCCATGCAGTGGGCGGACTGGAATGTGCATCGTTTGCAGGGCAAGACCGCGCACATCGAGATCGTCGACAATCATTCGGGCGGCTGGGGACACATCGATATCGACCAGATCGAGTTCGGCGACCGGCCGCGGGCCGCCGCGGTGATGGGCTCGCTGGAGGAACAGGCCGACTTCGGCTCGATGAGCCTGGCCTTGCTCGACGCTCAGGCTGGCGATTGGGGCTGTGCGGCCGTCGCGAGGGGGACTGTCCCGACCAACCTTCGGTCGATGCCCTTCGCGGCGGACAAGACCTGTCCTTGGGAAAACGCCGCGTCCGCCGCGAAAATGGGACTGTCCCCCTCGGCCCAAGAAGCCAAGGGGGACAGGCACATTTTTCGGCCTTCGGGCGTATACGAGGGCAGTAGCAACACCGGCCGAAAAATGAGCCTGTCCCCGGCCGCGACTTACTCTCAGCCGTTTCCCGAGCGGCCGATGGGGGCGGTGAGCCGGTCCGTCTCCTTGGAACCCGGCGGTCAGGCGACGGTTACGTTCGTGGTGGCCTGGTGCTTTCCGAACATTCTGCACTTGGGTCTGAAGGGCGTGCAGGGCCGACAGTACGGCAAGCGTTTTGCTTCGGCCCAGGCGGTGGTCGAGCACATCGCGGCGAACTACGCAAGACTTTCGCAGCAGACCCACTTGTGGCACGACACCTGGTATGATTCGACGCTCCCCTATTGGTTCCTGGATCGCACGCTTCTGAACATTTCGACCCTGGCCACCTCGACCGCCTATTGGCTCGGCAACGGTCGTTTCTACGGCTGGGAAGGCGTCGGCTGCTGCCAGGGGACCTGCCAGCACGTCTGGCACTACGCCCAGGCGGTTGGGCGGCTCTTTCCCAGCCTCGAACGGGCGACGCGGGAAATGGTGGACTACGGCCTGGCCTTCCACGACGACACCGGGGCCATGGATTTTCGGGCCGAGTTCGACCAGAGCGTGGCGGTCGACGGGCAGTCGGGCACGATCCTGCGGGCCTACCGCGAGCACCAGATGTCGGCCGACGGAGCCTTCTTGCGGCGGATCTGGCCCCGGGTGCGAAAGTCGCTGGAATACCTCATGGCCCAGGACCCGAACGAGAACGGGATCCTCGGCGGGCCGCAGATGAACACCCTCGATACCCCCTGGTTCGGCAAGATCGCCTGGTTAAGCTCGCTCTATGGGGCCGCCCTGCGGGCCGGCGCACAGATGGCTCTGGAGATGGGCGATGGGGAGTTTGCCCGGCGGGCCAGTTCGCTGGCCGACGGCGGCGGCCGCAGCATTGACCGGCTGCTCTTCAACGGCGAGTACTTCATCCAGGTCCCCGATCCGGCCCACCGCGACGCCGTCGGCTCCTACAACGCCTGCGAGATCGACCAGGTATTCGGTCAGAGTTGGGCGTTTCAGGTGGGTTTGGATCGCGTCCTGCCGCGCGAACCTACGCTGAGCGCCCTGCGGTCGTTGTGGAAATACAACTTTACCCCGGACGTGGGCGGGTTCCGCAAGGCCAACCGGCCCGGCCGTTGGTTCGCCATGGCCGGCGAGGGCGGCCTCATCATGGCCACCTGGCCCCGCGGCGACCAGGCCCGCGTGAAAAAAGGCTTCGACTTCTACTTCAACGAGTGCATGAACGGCTTCGAGTACCAAGTGGCCGGCCACATGATCTGGGAAGGGATGGTGCAGGAGGGGTTGGCGATCGCGCGGGCCGTCCACGATCGCTATCACGCTTCCCGCCGCAATCCCTGGAACGAAGTCGAGTGCGGCGACCATTACGCCCGCTCGATGGCCAGTTACGGGGTGTTCCTGGCGGCCTGCGGCTACCAATATCACGGCCCGAAAGGCCATCTGGCTTTTGCACCGCGGCTGACCCCTGAGGATTTTCGCTGCGCCTTCGCGGCGGCGGAGGGCTGGGGCCAATTCCTCCAACGCCGTGAGGCGGGCGAGCAGACCGAATCCATCGAGGTCCGCTGGGGCCGGCTGCGGTTGGCTTCGCTAGAGTTCGAGCTGCCGGAGCAGGCAATCCTCGGGGCGGTTACGGTCCGCCTCGGCGGGCAGACGCTCGCCGCGCAAGTAACCGCCAGCGGCCTGCGAGCTCACATCGCACTCACGCAGCCAGTCGTGATCCGACCCGGTACTCTCCTGGAAATCAGGCTCGCCCTTCGGGCCAATGCTTGATCTCGCTTGGTTGCCGGCTTATGATAAGAGACCACGCGAGTGGGTGGCATGCTCTCAGGATGCGTTGGCATCGGCTGCGCAGGGAGGGAGCGGCCGCCATGCCGGCCTGCGGCTCTGACCGCATGACGGCATGCCACCCGACCGCTGGTCTGTCGCGCAAAACCCAAATCTCGCAAGCCGAAATCCGAGACCAATTCAAATGCCAAAATTCCAGACCTCCCGCATCACGCGTCGCGAGTTCTTGGCCGCCTCGGCGGCGGTCGGGACAGGCTTGGCCATGGCCCGCCAATCCGAAGCTGCTCCGCTGAAGACAACCCTGCACAAGGCGCTGATTGGCACCCCGAACCTGGCCGTCATGGAGCAATGGAAGACCGCCGGCTTCGAGGGCTTCGAATGGGGCAAGCCACGGCTATCGCCGAAAGAAGCCGCCCACATCCGGCAGAGGGCTGAATCGGTGGGGCTGCGCGTGCATTCGGTGATGTTCGGATGGGGCAATGTCAACCAGGGCGATGCCGCTATGGCCAAGACCGTCGCCGACATGGAAACCGCCTTGCGGGCCGCCGAGGCCTTCGGCGCCGATACCGTGCTGTTCGTCCCCTGCCGGATCGACGTCCAACCGATGCCGGAGCCCTGGCAATTCGATATCCGTTTCGACGAGAAGACGGGCTACCTGAAACAGGTGGTGGCCGGCGACAATTCCCGGTATCAGAAATACATCCAGGCCCACGACCATGCCGTCGACGCTACCCGCCAAGCCGTGCGAAAGCTGATCCCGACCGCCGAGAAGACCAACGTGATCATCGCGCTGGAAAACGTATGGAACAACCTGTGGGTGAAGCCTCAACTGGCCGCCAACCTGGTAGCCTCGTTCAACCACCCGTGGGTGAGGGCCTACTTCGACATCGGCAACCATGTGAAGTACGCACCGCCGCAAGAGTGGATTCACACGCTGGGCCGGCTGATCGTGAAATGCCATGTGAAGGATTTCAAGCTCAACCCGAACGGTCACGGCGGCCGTTTCTGCACGCTCCGCGAAGGGAGCATCGACTGGCCGGCGGTGCGGATGGCCTTGGACGCCATCGGCTACAACGGCTGGCTATCGATCGAAGAAAACAATCTCACCCCGCGAGAGTACAGCAAACGTCTCGATCTGATCATTGCCGGCAAGTAGGCTCGAACACTTGGGCGTGGGCCCGTGGCCGGTGGGGCGTGTCTTCAGGGATTCGGGATGAGGCGCGAGGCCACGGATCAACTTGCGCTGTCCGTGCTTTTCCATGTTCGCTCCGTGGCCCTCACAGGTTCTCCATAGCTCCCAGGTTCTCTTGGCCGGCACAAGTGAACCGGACCGAAGTTGGCGCGGGGGGGCAGTCGATAATGACAGAATAACCCGCGAACCAAAGGCCCAACGACTCCGCTAGCAATGGTACGCAAACAACCCGATCTACTGATTTTGAAGCTGATCGAGAAGCTGGACGACGCCGACCCCCTGATTCGAAGAAACGCAGCCGGCGCGTTAAGGCTTCAAGGATTGCGGGCCATGGAAGCTATTCCAGCCCTATCAATCCTATTGAACGATCAAGACCCGCGAGTGCGCAACGAGGCCGAGCGGGCCTTGGACCACCTTCGTCTGAGCGCGGCCTGATCGGCCATTGGCCGCCTGGCCACACCATCCCCATTTGTCCTATTGCGCCCCCTCAAACAGGGCCACCGCACTCCAGTCTCGAAACGCCTCCGGCCCGGGAGTGGCGAACTTCCCGCGAGCAGCCAGCCAACTCTTCCGCCGAAGTGCCGGCCCAGGTCGGTCCGAGCGTCTTCGACCACCTCGTCGAGTTGGTATTGGCTCCGCAGTTGCAGCAATTTCGGGTGGCCGGGCGAATCGAACACTCAGTTAGAACTCCGCCGGTACTCGCTCGGGGTCGATAAACTCGAGTAGCTTGGAGATGCAGAGCTTGTTCATGCTGATGCGATGCTCGTGGGCCTCGATCTTCAACCCATCGTGCATACTCTTGGGGAGCCGGATGGTGATGACCCTGGTCGGCTCCTCCCGGCTGGCAGCCGAGGTGCCCTGCTGGCGGAGTCGGGCAAGCATCTCCTGAATCTCATGGTAGGCTTCAGACTGTTTGAACGCGGCCAGGGATTCCGTGGTTGGAAAGGTACGACGGACAATGCCGTGGGGGCCGAGAATTTCCCGATAAAAAGTCACCCAATCGAGGCCACGGGAGCAGGCTTCCTCCGCGGTGCGTTTGACTTCCATTTGTTGGTCGGCTGCGATCATTCCGGTTCTCCTGAGACACCCGAGATTCCTTTATCGCCGTCCGCCTCCTTGGCGACGGTACCGCCCAAATGATGAACAGCAGTCAAGTCTTTGACAGATGTTATTGCAGCGCAAGCACTTACATCATTAACCCCACTGTGCGCCTCTTTTGAGCATTCGTGCCCTCTTTTTGCGCACCCCCGCCCGTGCCCACATATTAGGCACAACCGGAAGTCCTATCTTCCAAAGTGTCTAGGTTGGGGCGACCGTGCGCCGGGCGTAATGCCCCGTCGGATGGCCAGGTCAGGGTTGACGGACCAAGAAATGAAACAGACCCCGCGGTTGAGCGGGGTCTGTCGCAGGCAGTACTCACATGGGCGCCATTTGCAGCCGAGCCTATTGCGCGGACGCACTGGAAATGCTGGGCGCCATGCTAGGTCTTGGGTTGGCACGGGTAAACGCAGTTTACCCGTACCGTACAGGGGTATAACCACGGGTAAGCTTCGCGTACCCATGGCGCCCCACCCCGTCAACGTAAGCGCGCCCGACCACTAGCTCTTGGCGGCCAGTTCGGTAGCAATCTGGTCGAAGTAGGCGGCGCACTTGATCATGTCGGGCACCGAGTTCTCCCAGTGATATTCGTACTCGATGGCGAACTCCGCCTTCAGACCTTGGCGGTGGATCTCGGTGAGCATTCCTTTGACATCGCAGGCGCCGGTCCCCCAGGGGACGTCATGCATCGGATGACGTCTGGTTTCTGGCCCCAGCCGATTCAAGTCTTTGAAATGGAAGCAGATGATCCGCCCTTCGAGCTTCTTGATACAGTCAAGCGGAACGAGGCCTGACCGGGCCCAGTGCCCGGTGTCGGCGCACGAGCCGATCCGCTTGCTGCGGCCCTTGCACACCTTGAGCACGGTGTCGGGATTCCAGTAGTGGGACGGCCGCGGATGATTGTGGATGGCCAGATTGATGTCGTATTCGGCACACAGCTTGTCGATTTCTCCGAACTCGTTCTCCTTGGGTTCGGCCACCAGCGTTTCCAAACCCATTTCTTTGGCAAACTCGAAGTGCTTGCGATCCGATCCACCCACCCCAAAGCTGAGGGCCTTGACTCCCGAGTCCGAGAGCTTCTTAAGCACTTCCTTACGCATGTCGGCCGTCATGTTGGCGTCCACTTTGGCATGGATGGTCTTGCTGATCTGCTGGCCGGGGAATATCTGGATGTAACGCAGGCCAACCGCCACCGTCTTGTCGACGGCCTCGAAGAAGGTGAAGCGGTTGAAGCTGTAGGCCTGAACCGAAAGCCGCCAACCGAGTTTTTCGGCGTTCGGCGCGCCCTTGGTTGCCTCGGCCGCGAGGAGACGGGCTCCCAAAGGAGCGGCAAGGCCCAGGCCCGCGCCCAGAGCGCCGGCCGTCCTCAAAAAATCGCGACGTTTGATGGGATGTGTCATGGAGGTGCCTTTCAAGGAGTGGTTTTGGCGGGTTGGGAAAGCCGGTGCCTTGGGAGAGACGCGTGCATGCCGAATGTTTGCGGTCACAACCTCGCACCGCCAGATTGCCTTCCCGACCGCATGCCGTGAAGCAAACTGCCAGGACGCCCGAGGGCGATCCAAACAGACCCCAATTTTACCCCATCTTGCCCCAATGCGAAATGGTCGTACGGAGACTGCTATCACCGCCAGCAATGGCGGCCCTCATCCTGACCGAAGCGAGAGTGTCGCGAGGCAAGTCTGTTCGTTTTGCTTAGCGGCCGTCCAGCAACAACTTCCACTTTCGCCAAGGGGACAGTCCCATTTTCGTCGGACGAAAATTGGGACAGTCCCCAACTTGTTCTTGGACGGCCGCTTAAGCAGCGGAGCCGCGCCTGGGACCAACGGCAGATCGCTTCGGTCAACAGGACACAGAACTTACCGCCCGCATCCCCTCGCACGGGTTAGCCAGTGAATTGACGAGCCACTCGGCCAGGGCTAGAATGAGGATTCTCAACTAGGCGATTATCACTACCCCGTTTCTTGTCGCGCGTTTCGTGTGGGGTGGTGGGACCGCACGGCGTGATCGCCGCCGCGACGTAAGGAACAGACGGAGCGGCGGCCCCCGGGACAAGACTGGATGGACCTGAGGCTGCGGCTTCTTGGGGGAGCCGCTAGACGGCGATGGACGACGCTTCTCAACCAGCCCGAACCGCACCATCCTCGCCCACCGGTGAGGCCGGTTCCCAAACCGAGAGCGGTTCGGGGCCGGGGGTCGTCGCGCCGGTCAGGAACGATCCGCCCACGGTCATCTCGGGGCGTGCGCCGGTTCCCTCTCCCGCCACTTGCGACTCGGTTGAGCGGATCCTGGCCGGTCGCGTAATCCCCGGAGACCGGCTGGGGAGCTTCGAGTTGGTCGAGTTCATCGGCGGCGGAGGAATGGGCAAAGTCTTCCGCGCCACCGATACGCGGCTGTCGCGGACGGTCGCCTTGAAGATTCTGGCGCCCGAGCAATCGGTCGATGCCGACGCCCTGCAACGCTTTCAGAACGAAGCCCAGTCGGCGGCACGGCTCGACCACGACAACATTGCCCGCGTGTATTATGTGGGGGAGGACCGCGGGCTGCATTTTATCGTGTTCGAGTATGTCGAGGGGGTCAACGTCCGCATTTTGGTGGAGAGGAAAGGCCCCCTGCCGCTGGCCGAGGCCGTCAGCTACACGCTTCAGTCGGCCGAGGCGCTGGCGCACTCCGACGCCCGCGCGGTCGTTCATCGCGACATCAAGCCGTCAAACCTGTTGATCACCCCCGAGGGGCGCGTAAAGCTAATCGACATGGGGCTGGCAAGACTGCGGCTGGTGGATCCGGAGGTCGCCGAGCTGACTGCCAGCGGCGTCACGTTGGGAACCTTCGACTACATTTCCCCCGAACAAGCCCGTGACCCGCGCAGCGCCGATATCCGCAGCGACATTTACTCGCTGGGATGCACGTTCTTCTTCATGCTGGCCGGACAGCCGCCGTTTCCTCAGGGGACGGTGCTGCAAAAGCTGTTGCAGCACCAAGGGGATCAGCCCCCTGACATCCGCGAGCTTCGCCCGGACTTGCCCGACGACGTACCTCGCATCTTGCAAAAGATGATGGCCAAAGACCCGCGCCACCGGTACACGGGCCCGATCGACTTGGCAGGCGAGCTGTTGGCACTGGCGGAACGCATCGGACTGCGGCCGCTGAGCCCGACCAGCCGGGTGTGGCTCGTTCCGCCCGAACCGAAGGGCTCGCTGTTGCGCGGACAGTTGCCTTGGATGGCTCCCATCGCGGCGCTGGTGTGCATTGTGGCCCTGCTTCATCTCTTTGTGTGGTCTCCCCCCGCTTCTTCCGTCGCCCTGTCAGGGGCCAATGGGGTGAGCTCGCCGCCGAGGAGCACCGGCGACAAGCCGGGCAGTCGAGGACAACCGGCGGCATCGCCTGTCGCCCCGACGCCGCGGCTTGATTCGGTGGGCAGCAACGGATCGCCCAGTTCGAGAGCCGGGTCAGAGGCCGCCGACACGCAATCCCCGGCTTCATCCGGCTCGAAGACAGGCGAGCTCGGCAGGAAGGAAAACTCGCTGGGTCCGGAAGGCGGGGAAACCGGCGGCGGCCCGCGGCTGGCTGGGGGCACCCAGGCCGCAACGCAGTCTCCCCGCCCATTGGCCGGGGATCGGGCGACCGCTCCGCCTCGTGCCGAGCTCGCCGACCAGAGCGGCCTGGCTTTGACGCCGCTGCAAGCTGGAATATCTTCGGTCCCCGGCACTCTTCCGCCGAGCGATCTGGCGACCGACGGGTCGTCGGCAGCCCTGACCTTAGCTCTGTCTGGGGCGCCGAGCACGAGCGGCAATGCGTTGCCGGGCCAGGCGAAATCCGCCACGCTGCTTGTCGTCGGCCAAGAGATCGGA
>JAJYGU010000003.1 GCA_021784975.1 Planctomycetota bacterium | reverse complement strand
TGGCCCCACTGATCGCCGATGTCGTTGCCCAGGGCGTCATACCGGGTGAAGGTGTAGTTGCCCTGGCCGTCCTCGGTGTAGGTGATGTGGCTGCCGTCCGCGAACTGGTAGGTCGCAATGGGGGCCGTACCGCCCAGATGGAAATTCTCGATGAGGATACTGTCGCCGGCTGAGGCCGTGTTGGTCACCAGCACGCCCGTGCCCTGCTGCGCGAACACCAGGTCCGCCGCCGTCACCCCCGTGCCGAATTGCATGACATCCCCGCCCGCCAGGCTCGTCTGGGCATTGGCCGTGTCGATCACCGTGTCCTGGCCGTCGCCCGGGTTGAAGATGAAGGTGTTCTGGCCCGAGCCTCCCGTCAGCGTGTCTCCGCCCGTGCCGGCGACGAAGGTGCTGCTCAGGACCTGCTGCGTGGCGGCGTCGATGGTATCGCTGCCCGTCACCCCATTGGCATGGCCCCACTGATCGCCGATGTCGTTGCCCAGGGCGTCATACCGGGTGAAGGTGTAGTTGCCCTGGCCGTCCTCGGTGTAGGTGATGTGGCTGCCGTCCGCGAACTGGTAGGTCGCAATGGGGGCCGCACCGCCCAGATGGAAATTCTCGATGAGGATACTGTCGCCGGCTGAGGCCGTGTTGGTCACCAGCACGCCCGTGCCCTGCTGCGCGAACACCAGGTCCGCCGCCGTCACCCCCGTGCCGAACTGCATGACATCCCCGCCCGCCAGGCTCGTCTGGGCATTGGCCGTGTCGATCACCGTGTCCTGCCCGTCGCCCGGGTTGAAGACGAAGGTGTTCTGCCCCGATCCGCCCGTGAGCGTGTCTCCGCCCGTGCCGGCATCGAGGGTGTCGTTGCCGCTGCCGCCGACCAGCTGATCGGCACCTGTCCCGGCCGTCAGGGTGTCGCTGCCGCTGCCGCCGTAGAGGGTATCCGCAACGCCGCTACCCAGGAGCACGTCGTTGCCGGTTCCGGCATAGATGCGGTTGTCCAGGTTGGTGCCGGTGAGCGTCTCATTGCCCGTGCCGCCATGGATGTCGAAGCCCTGGGCGACCAGCTGGCTGTAGGACAAGCTTGTCCCGTTGGCGAACTGGAAGTTCGCCACGGAGCCCGATCCGAGCACGTTGGACGGATTGAGCCCGTCGATCACGACTTCGTCGCCGCCCGCCCCCACCTGGAGCTGCAGGGCAGTGACGCCGCCCGAGGTCGTGGCCACCCCCAGCGAGAGCTCGCTGGGGGTGATGCCCGTCCCGAAGCTCAGGGTGCTGGTGCCGCCCGGATCCTTGATTTCGACGAGCCCGTCTCCTGCGTTGAAGACGTAGGTGTCGTTGCCCGACACGCCAACCAAGGTGTCGTTGGGTCCCCCGATCAACCGGGTGGCAAAGCCGGTGTATCCCGTGAGCAGGAGGTTGCCGGCGCTGCCGTCCTCGACCAACCCCATGTCGGTCAACGTCTGCGAGGACCAGAGGGTGCCGTCGCTGAACTTGCCATAGACGGTCGGCATGGCATAGGGATTCTGATACCAGTTGCTCGCGGTGAGCGTGTCGGCCCCGTTGTTGTAGGAGATCACCAGGTCGTTGCCGCTGCGCGTCACCGTGAGGGCGCTTGGCGTGATGGCGGAGGCGAAGTCGATCTCCTGCGTGTCGCTGGGCAGCACCTGGGCGCCCATGCCGGGCTGGAACTGGAACGGGAAAAGCTGCGGATCGAAGCTCGGCGGCGGTGGCGCCAGAGCGAGCATGTCCGCCATACTCATGGTGGTCCCGTTGGCGAAGACGAACTCCTGCACTCCGGAGCCTATGGGGTCATTGCTGTGCGGAATGATGACGTCAACGCCCTGGTTCGGCCCCCAGCTTATGTTGAGCGTCGTGTAGGGCTGTTGCAAGCTGGCGGAGGTCGAACCGTCTGCGGCAAGGGTCACCTGCCCCCACGAGAATTGCAGGTTGGAGACGCTGATACCCGCCCCGAAGGTCACGGTATCCGCCAGAATGCCGCCGTTGCCGAAGAAGGGCGCGAGCGCCGTATAGTCGTTGGCGGAAATCGTCTCGGAAATGGGATTGCCCGCGGTCGCGTAGTAAGTAGCGGGTTGAAAGGACCCGTCCTTGAGAAGGACGAGAGGCGTCTGGGACGGCAATGGGTCGACATAGGTCATCCAGCCGTTCGAGATCGCCTGCTGAAGTGTGACGTTGTAACCAATGCCGCTCAGCAGCGCCAACCCCTCCGGGGCTGAATGATATCCGGCGAGCAAGTTAATGATCATGACGCTGGTCGTCACCACCCCACCGGAAGCCTTGGCCGCCGCCACCGATGCGGTGCTGGAAGAAAAACGTGGATCGGTGAGGCGATACAAGCCTCCATACTGATAGCGCTCCGCGCCGTCACTCAGGCCGAGCGACTGATAGTAGGCGTCCAGCAGCGCCGTATCAGCCCCGTAGCTGCTGCCGATCAGGGTTGTGCCGGAGGTGACGGGGTCAATGTTGACGTTGCTGACTTCGGTGCCGAGTATGGTGTCGTTGCCACTGCCGGCCACCACCTCCGGTGCGTCCACGATCAGGTCGTTGCCGGAACCACCGTAAACCAAATTGGCGTAATAAATCGAATCATTGCCGCTGCCGCAAAACACGGTGCCTGAGTGATATATGGTGTCGTTTCCACTGCCAGCATCGACGAAGCCGGCATAGTTGATCTCACTGTCGCTTGTGCCCGCCGCCACGAGAGTGTTCGATGCGCCATTGACCGTGTGGCTGCCCGATGCCACATCTATCTGCTGGACAGTATCCGTACGCTGATTGTGATAAAACTCCGTCGAAACCGCTTGCGGAAAATCACCGGAGGTCGTGAGGCTCCCTGGAGTGGATAGCATTGCAGCGGCCAACCCACCGCTGAGTGTACCGTATACCGAGTAGTAGTTGATCGACCCCCAACTCGCGGTTATCTGAGCGTCGCCATTAGGAAGGCCAACCATCGAGGAGCCAAACGTATCGGGAAATTCAATAGAAGCATAAGGCGGTAAGTTATAAATCGTAACGGGAGCCGATCCCCCCGAGATACTGTAATAGGGAGTTCCCAGAGGGGCCCAATCCACCTTGACCCAAACCTGAGTGCCAGTGGATGAATACGTCGGCAACGCCGCGCCGATCACGCTATTCGTCCCATCCGTAGTGACCTGCTGAATTACCGCTGACGAATCCGAAATCGAGTAGTAGCCCGGTGTCCAGGTCGTGTTCGAGATGTCGTAGAGCGGACTAACGGTGAGCGTCCCCCCCGTCACGGGATTCCAGGTGAGCGCATCAAAATGCTCGTCCACGACGTCATACTGCGCGGAGAGGCTCGAATAGGGGCTGGAAGGCGCGATATACCAGCTTCCGTCAGGCTGCTGGACGTAGCCTTGAGCAATCAGCTGTTGGACGTAGCCTTCCTTGACCTGCGTGAGAAACTGGCTCTCCAGGTAGGACAGCAGGCTGCTTTGCGCCTGGGACGTGGCGTTCAGCAAGGTCTGCGCCGTCGTGGTGTTGCCTAAGGAGTCCTCGATGGTCCAATCCTGGGGATCGACGAAATAGTTCTGCAGCCGCAGGCTGCTTGCGCCGGCACTCAGCACCAGATCGTTGCCCGACTGGTTCGCCATCACGTCGGAAAAACTCAGGCCCTGGCTCAGCTGCATCACGGCGGTGGTGCCGGACTGCTTGACAGCCGTATACGTCCCCGATCCCGGGCCGCCCAGCACGAAGGTGTCCACCCCCTGCCCGCCCACGAGCGTACCGCTGCCGCTGCCCCCCGTCAGCGTATCGTTGCCGGTGCCGGCAACGATAGAGGTGTTCTGCATGCCGTTGCCGGTGCCCGTCATCGGCCCGCTGCCCAGGAGGTTGAGGGTCTGCACGTTGTCCGGCAAGGTGTAGCTCACCGTGGCATCCACGGTATCGTTGCCCGAGCCGGCTTGCACGTTCACCACGTCGCTGGCGTTGTTGACCAGGAACAGATCGTTGCCGCTGCCGCCGACGAGTGTTGCGATGCCGGTCCCCGCCACCAGGGAGTCGTTGCCGCTGTTGGCGGTCAGAACGTTGGCAAGCCCATTGCCAAACGCGGCCAGGCTGGCAGTACCCGTCAAGGTCACATCCTGAACGTTGGTCGGGGCGAACACGGTTACCGACGATTCCACCGTATTGACGTTGCTGCCGGTGGACTGAGCCTGGATGACGTCGCTGGCATTGTTGATCACGAAGGTGTCGTTGCCGGTCCCTCCGACCAGGGTTGCTAGACCGGCTCCGGCAACCAGAGTGTCGTTGCCGCTGTTGGCCGTGATGACGTTGGCCAGATCGTTGCCCGTGCCGGTCAGATCGGCGCTCCCGGTCAGGGTCAGGTTCTGCACGTTGGACGGCAGCACATAATTCACCGAGGCGAGGATGATGTTCGTTCCCTGGTTCGCGGCCTTGGTGACCACATCGTTGGGGTCGTTGACGACGAAGGTGTCGTTGCCGCTCCCGCCCTGCAGGGTGGCGGCCAGGCCTGCGGCATTCAGCGTATCGATTCCCGCCCCTCCCACAAGCAACGCGTCGTTGCCCGTGGCGACGAGCTGGTCGTTGCCGGAGCCGGCCACCAGCGTGTCGCTGGTACCCCAGCCGTTGAGGCTGTCGTTCCCCGTACCCCCCTGCACCGACGCGCTGTCGCCCGTCGCCGTGAGCAGCGTGTTCCCCGTGCTTGCGGTCAGGGTGTCGTTGTTGCCCCAGCCGTACACGCTGTCGGCCCCGCTGCCGCCGGTGAGGGAATCCCCGTCGCCGACCCCCACGATCAGGTTTCCGTTGGCGCCGGTCACGTTCGCCGAGGACGTGGTGGCCTGGGCGATCAGTTGGGCGAGCGTCAGCGTCGTGGCCGTGCTGTCGAAAGTGAAACTGTTGACCGCGCCGTCGAGCCCGCCTTTGATCAGCAGGTAGTCTCCCTGGCCGTCGTCGATGGCCAGTGCTGCCGAACCGTCGGCGGTCAGGTCCGCGCTCACGGTCAAGTCCGCCAGGTTGATGCCGGCCCCGAATTCGACGGTGTCCGTGCTGGACGCGGGATCGATTTCGACGTTGCCGAACCCGGCATTGAGCTGGTAGGCGTTGGTGCCGCTGCCGCCGACCAAGGTGCCCTCGCCCGATCCGGCGATGAACGTGTCGGCGCCGCTGCCGCCGTACATGACGTCGGTTCCGCTACCACCGTAGAGGGAAGTCGCGCCCGAGCCGGCCGTCAGCGTGTCCGCACCGCTTCCGCCGTACAGGGTGTCCGAACCGCTTCCTCCGGTGATCTGGTCCACGCCGGCACCGGCATAGATCGCGCTGTTGCCCGAGCCTGCCTGAACGTTGGTGGGCGCGGCATCCGTGCCGCCGTCGCCAGCATGAATCTCGGTGTTGCCTGAGCCGCCATAGATCTGGTCGACCCCAAGGCCGCCGTAGATGGTCGTATTGCCAGACCCTGCATAGATCAGTGTCGCCGCCGTCGCCGTACCGCCGTCCCCGGCGTAGATCGTGTCGTTGCCGTTGCCGCCACCGATCAGATCGGCGCCATCCCCGCCGTAGAGAACGGCATTACCCGTACCGGCCCCAATCGTATCGTTTCCGCTACCCCCTGCGATCAAGGTATCGGTGCCAACGCTTCCGCTGTACTGGCTGCCCCAAAGCAGGTCATTGCCGCTGCCGCCGTAGATGTATTCATTGCCCGTACCAGCTTCTATCGTGTCGTTGCCGCTGCCCCCGATCAGGGTATCGTTGCCCCCGGCTCCGTAAATCCAAGAATTGCCTGAACCTCCATAAACATAATTGTCGCCTTGAGCGGCGTCCACGTAGTTGACCCATCCCTCCCCGGCATTAATGATGTCATTGCCAGTGCCCCCGAAGATGGTGTTGTTACCCTGCCCGCCTTGTAACCAATCGTTACCGGACTCGCCTTCGATAAAATCGTTGCCCGCTTGGCCATTGATGGTGCTGTTGCCCGTGCCCGCGAAAATCGTGTCGTTCCCCGCCCCGGAAAATACTGTGCTGTCACCGCTACCGACATCGATGTAGTTGCCGCCGTTAGAGCCCAAGATGAAATTGTTCCCGGAACCTCCGAAAATAGTTTCGCTGCCCATCCCAACAGGATTACCCAACGGGTCAACTGAAGTTTCCGGATACGTTGCAGTGCCGTTATACCCCCCGCTGCTGGCTATTGTGGCGCCCTGAAAGCTCACATTAAACTGCGTGAAGTTCGAGGTTGTCTGAACCGAATTCAGCGTCGTCCACCCGGCCTGCACGGCAGTGACATTCTGCCCGCCTTCGACCGTATCGTTTCCAGGCCCGAGAACTACCAGGTCGTTGCCGCCTCCCAGTATGAACGCGTCGTTTCCCGTGCCGCCCACCAGCGTGTTGTCGCCGCTGCCCACGGCGACGAAGCTGCCGGCCTGGCCGGAGGCCCCACCCGCGTTGGCCTGGGCAATGGCGCTGGCCACGCTGATCTGCGTGTTCACATAGACCTGATTGGCGCCGTTGCCGAGCTGGATGATGTCCTGCCCGCCTTTGCCGACCACGAGGTCGTTGCCATCGCCCCCCTGGATCGTGTCGTTGCCCGCACCACCGTAAAGGGTGTCGTTGCCGCCTTCGCCATTGATGTAGTTGTTTCCATCGCCGGCATCGATCAGGTCGTTGCCGGAACCGCCATACATGGTGTCATTCCCGGAACCCGCATAGAGGGTGTCGTTGCCGCCGTTGCCCTGGACATAGTTGTCGCCCCCGCCGGCATAGATCAGATCGTTGCCGGTGCTGCCGTACAGGGTATCGTTGCGACCCGGATCGGGGGAGTTGGGGTCGGTGATCAGGTTACCCAGGGAGTCATACTTGATGATGGGATTGCCACTGCTGTCGACGGGAGGCGCCAGGTCGCCGTAGATGGTGTAGTCCGGCGTCGCCCCGCTCGTGCTGGTAGCTGGCGTATTCCCCAGAAAATCCACCCCGATCGAACCGCTGAGCGCATTGGCGCCCCCCGGGGTGCCCAGGGTGGCCGTCAGCTGCAGCGTGCCGGCAGCCGCCGTGGTGTCGGTATTGACCAGCCCGAAGGTCACGCTGTCCTGCCCCGGCGCCACCGTCAGGGTGACCGTGCCGCTCCCGAAGGACACGATGCTCGACCCTTCGTCCGCCGCAAAGGCGCCGGGGTCCGCCCCCGTGAGGCCCAAGGTCAGGGTCTGGGCGACATCGCTTGCCGCGGAGAGATAGACCGTATAGGTCTGCGACGAACTGCCGCTCAGGGAAGAACTTTGCCCGCTGGGGATGGCCCCGCCGGTGAGAAAGGGGTTGCTGCTCAAGTTCGTGCCCTGCACGAGAGCAAGGTTTTGCCCCAGCTTGATGCCCAGATACCCGTTCGCGCCGGTCTCGGCCTGGTTCAGATCGAAGTTGTCGATGACGATCTGATCGCCCGTGCCGCCCAAGAGGCCACCGGTGATGGTGAGCGTGCCGACGCCCTGCTTCGCGGAGGGCGCGAACTGGTATTGATCGCCGTTGGCGTCGGTCCAGGTGAAGTTCGAGCCGCTGTTCGTGGTGCCGGTCAGTTCGATGCTGCCTACCCAGACCGTGCCCTTGCCGTAGTTGTCCGTAATCGTGTCGACAGACGTGCCGCTTAAAGGTACGACGTACTCGAACTCTTCGTTGCCGCTACCCCCAATCATCGTATCGTTGCCGCCGGTGCCCACCAGCGTGTCGCTGCCGCTGCCGCCCGTGAGCGTGTTGTTACCGATGGTTCCGATCAAAAGCGAAGTGTCGGTGGACTGGCCGTTGTAGTTCAGCGGAGTGGAGAGATCGCTGCCAATCAGCCCGCCAACATTCGCATCGGCGCCGGCCACCTGTATGTTCAGAGGGTTGATGTCCTGCCCAGGGGCATACTCATTGATAAGCGTGTCTGCGGCGAGTTGGAGCGACCCAGACAATGACTGAGCGTTGATACCGCTGAATCCAGAATCCGAAAGAATCGTCGTTGCCGCGTTTAGAGAGCCATCCCATTGTTTGTCGTACGCCAACATGGCCGTGGCATGCTGCGTATACATCTCATAAACCTGTATGGCCTCGGCATCACTCACCGTACTCCCCGGGTCATATAGCCCAAAGAGAGCCGCCTCCGAAAAGCGCCTCATCGCATGCGTGTGATCGCCATTCGACTGATAACGAATCTGGTACCAGGCTTCGGCCCGGTCATCCGCTTTAAGAGCAGCCAACAGCCCCGGCCCTATCAAACCCGGCGTGTTGTAGTAGAGCGACAGCAGTGCAATGCGCTCCAGTGAATTGCCAATCACAATACTGTTCTTGGTCAGAAGGGCATCCAGCTTGGCGGCCTTGTCCTGTAGAACCGCTTCGAGAACTTGTGAGGCCTTTGCTTCACTCGGAAAACTAAATTGCAGTTGAGCAGCTTTCTGTTGGAGGAGAAAAGCACTTGGTCTGGGGGGGATTCCGGTCAGGAGGTTCTGATCCTGGGTAGATAGCGAGAGACCCGCAGCCCCAAGCCACTTATTGATGGTCTTGATCGAATTTTTGAGAAGATCAAGGCCATACCCTACAGCGATGCTGTCCTGACCATCCCAAGATGGAACAAGTCCTTTGGTTGGATTCTGGGCTAATGCTCGGTTTTCTTGCCACTTGATGAAATCAACAAGTGCCGTGCCATAATCTACGGATCCAAAATTGGTATGCAATTGCATAGAGGCCATGTGTTACCCCATTAATTCGGATTAGGAGTTGTCGTGTACAAATAGCAAATATTCTGAAACCTGCCGGGCTGCTCAAACTTTGATATTACGAACCATCTAGAACCAATCTGCGTCATACTTAAATAGTTGACGCCTTGCCAAACAAACGGCTGTACATCAAGGTAATTTGTATCCAGAAATGGCTCCAGACCCCATGGCTTTGCACCACGATCTTTAATATAACCAAACGTCCATTGTTGCCTGGGAACGTATTCATGCTCATAGGCCTTAACCCATCGCTCTGACGATCGAGGGAGGCTTTTTAAGAAATACTGCGAAGCACCCGCGAAGATCCCATTCGTTTTTCCGTCCGGCAATATCTTTCTTGAACCAACCTCAGTAAGTATGTCGCTGCTCGGTGGGTAAACATAGGTGTGACTTCCGGCGATGCCATTCAACATAAGATCCGTCTGAAGTACCAATTCTTTTTTCCCATCATTGCTGATGTCAAAAACCGCTTTCCTAAATACCAGTGCAAATAATGGCAATCGGGCGGGTTCACGTTGCAATGACCATCGGATGCGCTTGAATGCACCATGCTTGTCGTATTGGATGGAGCCATAGGTTTTGGTATCAGCGTTATAGGTCTTGGCTATGTAGTTGCAAAGGGGTTTGTCTCTGCTCATCACTACACGATAAGGCCCTGTCGCCGCCTGCGCTTCTGTTGTCTGAATCAGAAGTATCGTAACGGCAACAACCCCCATCAGCCTGCGCACAGCAGTCGAGAGCATTAATGAACCTCCCTTTGTTTTTCGGCTTCCAACCCAAAGGCATTACGCTGCCAATTTCCACTCATGCGGAGCGCTGATCCAGCCCTCCGCGAACTTCTCTGGCGGGGCATATTCGAACGTGGAATGGCTCCGCTTGCGGTTTTGAAACGGCCCCAACAGGGCATGTTTGGAACGTGCCCCAGCTTGATGCCAAGATAGCCGTTCGCGCCCGTCTCGGCCTGGTTCAGATCGAAGTTGTCGATGACGATCTGGTCGCCCGCACCGCCCAACAGGCCACCGGTGATGGTGAGGGTGCCGACACCCTGCTTCGCCGAGGGCGCGAACTGGTATTGATCGCCGTTGGCGTCGGTCCAGGTGAAGTTGGCACCGCTGTTGGTGGTGCCGGTCAGCTCCGTGCCGCCCACCCAGACGGTGCCATTGCCGGAGCTGTCCGTAATCGTGTCGATAGACGTGCCACTTAAAGGTACAACGTACTCGAACTCTTCGTTGCCGCTACCCCCAATCATCGTATCGTTGCCGCCGGTGCCCACCAACGTGTCGCTGCCGCTGCCGCCCGTGAGTGTGTTGTTACCGATGGTTCCGATCAAAAGCGAAGTGTCGGTGGGCTGGCCGTTGTAGTTCAGGGGTGTGGAGAGCTGGCTTCCAATCATCCCCCCAACATTCGCATCGGCGCCGGCCACCTGAATGTTCAAGGGGTTGATGTTCTGGCCGGGAGCATACTCGTTGATAAGCGTGTCTGCCGCGAGTTGGAGCGACGCAGACAATGACTGGGCGCTGAGGCTGCCGAATCCCGCAACAGAAAGATCTGCCGTTGCGGCGGTCAGATAACCATCAAAGTTTTTGTCATATGCCAGCATGATCGTCGCATGCTGCGTATACATATCGTAGATCTGCGTGGCCTCCGCCATACTCACCGTCGTCCCCGGATCATACAGTCCAAACATCGCGGCTTCCGCGAAGCGCCGTTTAGTATGTCCATCGTGTAAATTTGAGCGATAGCGAATCTGGTACCACGCTTCCGCACGGTCGCCCGATTGAAGAGCGGTCAATAGGTCGACGCCTATCAACCCGGGCGTGTTGTAGTAGAGTGACAAGAGTGCAATCTTCTCCCTAGAGTCTCCAATCACAATGCCGTACTTGTTTAGAAGGGCATCGAGCTCCGCGGCCTTGTCGTTCAGCGCAGCCTTGAGTACCTGCGAGGCACTGGCTTCGCTTGGGAATTTGAATTGCAGTTGAGTGAGTACCTGTTCGAGCAGAAAAGAACTAGGTGTTGGGGGAAGCCCGCTTAGGAGTTTCTGATCTTGCTGGGACAGAGAGAGATTTGCAGCCGCAAGCCATTTATTTATGGTCGCGATCGAGTTCACTCGAAGATCAATTCCGTATCCAACTGCAATGCTCCCATCAAAATAAGGGGCCAGGTGCTGCGCGCTCGTAGGTGGACTATATAGCTTGAAATTTTCTTCAACCTTCAAAAAATTCAAAAGGTCTGCGCTGTAGCCTGCAAGACTCGTATAGGTGTGAAGATTTAAGAAGCTGGCCATTACCCTTCCCTCACAAGCTTAGTAATTGACGTGAATTGTCGGATTGTCGAAATAACAGATGTGCTCGATATCTTCGCCATGAAGATACTTGGCGATGAGAAACCATTTTGGGTAGCGATCTAGACCTGGTGGCCCCTGCTCAGTGATACTGAGATAGTAGGTGCCCTTCCAAACAAAGGGTCTCAAAACAAAATAGGGACCCATAACAGGCAAAGCTGGGGACTTGTTGTATGGAAAATATCTACGCTGCTCAGCGAAATATTTCTCCTTGAATGCCTTCGGAAGCTCATTCAGTGTTATGAAACTTTGCCAACTTTCCGTTACCCCATCATGGGTTGTCTTCAGGGTCCCCATCCTTACCTTACTACCCGGTAGCTTTTGCACGTCAACAAGCACGTTCGCAGGTACCAATGTTCCGGGATAAATAAATAGGGCTTCTTCGTCGATACCGCTTAGGGAACTAC
>JAJYGU010000213.1 GCA_021784975.1 Planctomycetota bacterium | reverse complement strand
CCATTTGGCGGCCGACGAGGCCCTGGTCAACGCCGTCGTTCACGGCAACAAGCTGGACCCGGCCAAACGCGTGCGGTTTCGCTGCCGCATTTCCGCCCAGAAAATCCGCATCGAGATTCAGGACGAAGGGGCGGGGTTCGATCCCGACAGCCTTCCCGATCCCACCTCGCCGTGCCGCCTCGGCTGCCCCAGCGGCCGCGGGGTCATGCTCATGCGCACCTTCATGTCGCGGGTCGAATTTCACGACCGCGGCAACCACGTGGTGATGGAAAAGGATCGCGAAAAAGGGGACATCACTGATATCGGAGCCAAAGAACGATGAAAACGAGTGATGTCCCCTTTTTTACTTCACCGCCTCGGCGCTGACCTCCTGCACCAGCGGTTTCGGCAGATCGGGGCTGCTGAGTTCCACGTGGAATCGGCCTTGGACCGGTTGACGCGCCAGCCCTCGTACCTCGTAGACCAGCTCCTGGCGGGGCGCCAGCTCGAAGATGGGATTGAAGAAGACTTTGCCGGCCTGCAGCGCGACACGGAACTGCGTGCCTCCGGGGCCTTGCGTACCCATCGGGTCGGGGACAAATCCGTGCGGGAAGGTGGCGGTGAGAGCGACCTTGCGGTAGGTCCGCGGGCCGTTGTTGGTCACCTGGATGCGATAGGTCACCCCATGCCCCGCCGAGACCGGATTGTGCAGCCCGGGGACGGTCATCGTCAGCCCGGTGGCGGTCGAAGCCTTGACGGCGGGCTTCCGGCTTGGCGGCGGGGCCTCGGGACCGCGGATTTCGCAGCAGCCCTCGCCGGTGGCTTGGTAGCCCTCGCCAGTCGTCACCTTGGTGCGGCAGCACGCCCGCCCGGCCGGCCCCTGGCACTTGGTGAGAATGCGGAATTGGGCCGATTCTCCGGCCGGCAGGGCGTCGAGCTGCCAAGTTAGCGCATGGCCTTCCCATTGATTGCCGCCAGTGGCCAGCATGTCGCTTTCGGTCTTCGGCATCAGCACGTTGTCGAGGCGGTTCAGGACCTTGAGTTTGTGCACAGCCGCGCTGCCGACGTTCTTGACGTCGATCACGAAGCGGGCCATTTCTCCCACGGCCAGCGTTTCCGGGGGCCCGATGACGCTCACCGAGAGCGGCGGCTGCTTGGCGGCCGGCGGCCGTGGTTGGGACGGTGGCTGCTCCACCGGCGCCGGTGGGCTCACCGGGGCCGGCCCTTTACCGGCCGGGGCGGCCCCGCCGCCAGTCGCCTCACTGGCCGTCACGCACGCCTGACAGCTCGCAACTGGAGTGCTCGGCCCATTGGCCTCCACCGTATGGCACTGCCGGCCGGGCTGCGTCACGCGGAAGGTGATTTGGATCGTCCGCGAGGAGGCTCCTGGGGCGAGGTCGCCCAACGGCTGCGAGAGCGATCGAGTACGGGCGGCGGCGGGCACGCCAGGGTCCAGGCCCGGATCAAAATGATCTTTAAGCACCAGGGCCAACGCCGGCCTTGGCCCACGATTGGCCACCACGATATTGAAGGTAACTTTCTCGCCCACGGAGGCCCGGGCGGATTCGGGCGTGATCTTGATCTGAAGTGGCGACGGGCCGGCGGGGGTGGGACCCACCAGCGGCCCAGCCGGGGTCGGCCCGGCAGCCGGCGCAGGGCCGACCGGCGCTGGGGCGACCGGCGCTGGGGCGACCGGCGTGGTGGCGCAGCCGTTGGCCTTCAAGCCCCCCGCGGCGGTCGCCTCGCAACAGTTGACCACGCTGCCCGGCCGGTCGGCGCGGAAGTTCACCTCCAGAATGCGCTGCTGCCGCGAACCCAGCTCGCCCAGCCGCCACACAAGCTGCTGAGGCAGTGCGGCCGCGGGCGGATTGCTGCTGGCATAGGTCAGCCCTTCGGGCAGCCTTTCGGTCACGACCACGTCTTTGGCGGGCAACTCGCCCGGATTGCCGACCTCGATCCGGTAGCCGAGGACCGCACCGACGTTTCCCCGGGCCGGGCCAAGCACGCGGATCGCGAGGTCGGGGGCCGCCCAGGTGACGCTGGTCTCGCCCGAGCCGACAACGAACCGCTGACCGTTGGCCCCCGGCAGAGTGCCCGGCCGGATCACTTGGATGCATACGCGGTTGGTGCCGTGGGCGGGTTGGGTCTGGAAGATCTCGGCGGAGGCCTGACCGGCGGCATTGGTCGTGATCTCGACGGCGCGGACCCCGCCCGGCAAAAAGCCCGCCGGCGGCCCGCTGAGCACTTCATAACGGACGTGCCAGCCTTCACACGGCACTTGGGTGGTCTGGTGGGCGACGATCGTCGTCAACAGGCGCCGGGTGCCGGCCGGATTGATGGCCGGCGGGGGCAGTCGCCACTGGGCATCGACCCAATGGATCACCGCCGACTTCATGCGCCGGTTCCAATTGCAGACCTCCGGGGCCAGTACGGTCACATAGGTCGACCCTTCCACCGGCGAGGTGACCGTAATCCACTCTTGACCGCGGGACACACAGACGTCGGCCGCGCCCGAGCAGCCACCGCGGCTGAGCCGCACGTTTTCCCGCGACGTGCTGCCGACGGCGAACGAGTTGCTCACTTTTCGCGGACGGTTGAAGTCGCCCACAAGCCAGTCGACGAAGCTATTCTGCTCGACGGCCACGAACTGGCCGACGCTCCCCTGCGAGATGGTCCATTCCAGCCGGCGATTGGTCCTCAGGAAGCCGTCGGCCGCCCCCACGCCGGCAATCAGCACCACCTCGCTCCCCACCGGGGCCACCGCTTCCCGCGGCTGCAAGAGAACAACCGCCAGCGCATCGCCGTCAACCGGCCCCGGCGGCACATTGCAGCAAGGTTGGACAGTAACCGCCGGGCCGGGGCAGGATGGGGCAAAGACATGCTCGCCGGTCGGGTCAATGCACGAGGTCGGCAGATTCGCGCAGCCTGAGGAGGCCAAGAGGCAACATGCCACGGCGATCCACCTCGGCCAACGCCTCGTCCCTGAACGCCACATGGACCCTGATCCCGGGACCACGGTTTGCGCAACACGCCACTATGGGAAAAGTAACACATTCTGCGGCAAGATGGGGCTTTTTCGCAACCTGAAACGATGCCAAAAGACGACGCGGCCATCAGACCGCTACGACCGCTACGGCTGACGCTAAGGGGCCGCGCAGAGGCGCACTGGACAAATCCCAAGCTTCAAACACCAAGCACCAAACAACTCCCAACCACCAAATGCTCAATGAGCGAAACCACTACCCAGGCGACAGAACTTGGCCCCGCGCCGCCTGGGCGTACTTCGCCACCTGTCGCAGAAGGCTGGCTTCGTCGATCGGCTTCGACAGATAATCGGTACAACCGGCCTTGAGGCAGCGCTGCTTGTCGCCGGTCATGGTGTGGGCCGTCAGGGCGATGATGGGGGTCGTAAAGCCAGCTTCGCGCAGCCGGCGGGTGGCGTCGTAGCCGTCGAGGACGGGCATCTGCATATCCATAAGCACGCAGTCGAACGGCTGGCCGGCCGCCTCCGCCGCCGTCGCATGTTCGACGGCAATCTGGCCGTTCTCGGCCACCGCCACCGCAGCTCCGGCGCGCTCCAGCAAGAAGGTAATCAGTCGCTGATTGTCGTGGCCGTCCTCGGCCAGCAGCAGGCGCACCTGGTCAAGCGGTCTCTTGCGGACGGGTGGACTCTCCATGGGTTCCATGCTGCTGACGGACTCGGTGGGCTGGCTCAGCATGTGGACCTGTTCGAGGGGGCCGGTCTCGATGGTGGCCAGGAAGCGGCTCCCCTGGCCGAATTCGCTCTCCACGGTCACATTGCCGCCCAGCGCCTGGGCCAACCGCCGGCTGATCACCAGACCCAGTCCCGTTCCGCCAAACTGCCGGGTGGTCGAAGTATCCGCCTGGGAGAAGGGCGTGAAGATCGACTCCATCTGCTTCTGGGTCATTCCCACCCCGGTGTCGATCACCTCGAAGCCGAGTTGGCAAACCGGGGTCTGCGGCGGCTCCATCAGCCGCACCACCAGGCGGACGCTGCCCCGCTCGGTAAACTTGATGGCGTTTCCCACCAGGTTCATGAGGATTTGCCGCAGCCGGGTGGGGTCGCTGCGAATGGTTTCCGGCACCCGTCCGGCGTATTCCACACTCAGTAACAGCCCCTTGGCTAACGCTCGGGCGCGCATGGCCGACACGGTCTCGGTGACGATCTTGCAGGGCGAGCAGGGGATCCGCTCGGTGGTCATCCGGCCGGCCTCAATCTTGGAAACGTCGAGGATGTCGTTGATGATGCCCAACAGATGACCGCCGTTGCGCCGCAGGGTGTCGAGAAACTCGTTGCGTTCCAGGGGGGTGAGGTCCTGCTGGCAAAGCAGGTCGGAATAGCCCAGGATGGCAGTCATCGGCGTGCGGATCTCGTGGCTCATATTGGCCAGAAACTCGCTCTTCGCCCGGTTGGCGGCCTCGGCGGCCTCCTTGGCCACCAGCAGTTCGGTGGTTCGGCGGGCCACCCGATCTTCCAGCTCTTCATGCGCCTCCTGCAAGGCCTTGCGGCCCTGCTCGATCTGGTCGAGCATGGTGTTGAAGCCGTCGTTGAGCACGCCCAGCTCGTCGTCGCCAGCCTTGGCGACCCGGACTGAAAAGTCATTCTGCTCCCTCACCCGCCGCATGGCTTCTACCAGGCGGAAGATCGGGGTGGTGACAAAGATCTGCAGCCGCCGTCCTAAGAAATACGAGACTACCAGCGAGACCGACAGGCCGGACAGCGCAATCAGCACGTAGCCGATGATCTGCATCTGCAGGTCATGCATGCTTGCCCGCAAAAAGACGTTTCCCAATTTATCGTGGTCTTGCCAGACCCCTTCGGCCACCTCCAGATAGCCGCCTTCGGCAAAAACCGGGCCTTGCCAGTTCGGCTGAGCGGGAATCGTGTATCCCTTGGGCAGGTTTGCGGGATAGGTGGCAAAGGGTTTACCGCTGGCATCGTACAAACAAGCGAACACGATGCTCGGCTGCCGTTCGAGCGAGCTCAGCACTTCGGTGGCCGTTTTCGGGTCGCTGAAGCCTAATGCCGCCGTACAGTTGTTGCCGAGAACTTGCGCCAAGGCAGACAGCTCCTCCGCCTTGGAACTGCGAACCCGGTGGATGTCGTAGGTGAGAAAACCGACCGCTGAAAGCGACAAGGCCACGCCCGCGGCCACGGTGGTCGAAAGTCCAAGCTTCGCCTTGATCGAACGGTTCTTCATCGTTGCTCTGCTTGCCCCTTGGTGACCCACCCCAAGTGCTCCGGGTCTGCCCCGGCGAGATCCACGGCCGCAGCCCCGCCAATAGCCAACCAGCGCCACTGCCCGGCGCAACCGTTCCCAGGCCGGGATCGAGTTTGTCATCCTGACGGGCACCATGCGAAGCATGGTCGGCGAAGGATCTGCGTTGCCCCTCCGGCAAGCGAGATTCTTCGCTCAGAATGACAGCGGCGCGTGAACGGTCACGCACGGCCCGCTGCGGCTCACCACTACTCTAGGTTACGCTTGGCGCGGCGATTTATTAATCCACCACGTGGCCCACTTGCAGCAGTTTCGCGCTGATCGAGAGCCCTTGTTGCTCGACCACCTTCCGGGCAATGTACAAGCGAACTCTATTGTCTTCGATCACGAAGCTGATCGCCCCCCCCATCGATGTAAACCCCTCTCCTTCCCCAACTAGTAGTATAGGCTTACCCGTCGTTTGGCGGATGATCTCGGACTGGAGCTTGGGATCAAGCGATCCGGGGACGAACAAAATGTGGATGGCCGCAAGGTTGGACGGACCCGAATACATCCGAACTGCGATCGGGCGGTCATGGATCTTTCTAGACTGGGCGATCTGCATGAGATTAGAGGCGATGGGGTTCTCGGCAAACACTCCGATCATAAAGGGCGATTGGGGCCCGCCAAACACCCGCGACGGCCACTCCACGTAGCGGCCCAATTGGTAGAGATAGGCTGCTTTGATCCGGTACTCTCGACTGCTTGCCTCGGCGTCGTTTTCCTGGGCGGTGGCCGGCGCGGCCATCGTGCCGCCCAAGCACAGCAGCAGCACACCCAGCTTGACGCCGAGATCGCCCCAGAAAACTGTCCTGATTTTTGTGGCGGGCAGGGCACCGACCGAAGGTTGGCCGTGGCAGCGTGATCGCCACAAAAACGGGACTGTCCCTTTTTCCGCCCCCTGTTTGCCGGGTGCCGGAACCGGTGATCGCCCTTCCAGACAGTAGGCTCGCCGATGCAATCTCACGCCCAACTCTTTCCTAACACTCGCGCGATATCCATGGCCCGAAATCATGGCTATCCGTTCCCCCAAAAGCCCCGGAACGACGGCATCCCATAGCGCCGGGACGTCCGCGCATCCTCAATACCGCCAGGTCATGCTGCCAAACACGCTCCGTTCCACTTGCGATTGATAGAGACCCATGAGCTCGTTGAACTCCTGATGGTGATAGTCGAACAAGTTGCGTCCGATGAGCGCACATTCGAGGTGCTTATTTGCCTGCCACGCCAGACGAAGATCCATGGTGGTGTAGTTGCGCACCCCGTCGATTGGGAATCCATACAAAATCTCCCCTGGCAGGGAGTCTACATATCGCAGGATCATGTCGAATTGCAAGCGGCGGCCGAAGTCCCAGGAGGAGATGAACTGCACCTGGTTGTGTGGGTTGGAACCGGGCAAGTCAAAGACGTAAGGGATGTCGCCGGGGGCAAACTGGAACTCCCACTCCAGCAGGCTGTAATTGGCCGTCAGCCGCCAGGTGTCGGTCAATGCGTAGTGCGCGCTGATCTCTCCGCCCCAGGTCTGGGCGTTGCCGCCGTTGACCGTCAGGAACGGCAGGATCAGATTCCCCTGGTCGAAATAATAGCTGCTCGGTTGCAGGGCCGTCAGTTGCGTGTAGACGTTATAGAACAGGGCGATATCGTAAGAGAACTTCGGATCGGGCTGGGCCCGGTAGCCAAGCTCGTAGGCGATCAGGTCCTCGGACAACAGCGAGGAATTGCCCTCAAAGCGGAAGAACTCCTGATTTAGCGGCGGCGGATATGGCAGCGGCTCAGGGGCAAAGGGGGTGATGTCTCCGTTGGCGTTCAACCGCGAGGGAATGCGGACTGCCCGGGAAATCGCCGCCCACCACGACTGCTTCTTGTCCGGGGTATACAGCACCCGCGCGCTCGGCTCATATTCGAAACCCGTGTAGTCGTTCTGATCGAACCTCGAGCCGAAGGTGAAGAACAGCCGATCGGGGACCAGCGTCATCTGGTTCTGCACATACATGTTGAACTCGCCGGTGGTCCGCGAGGGAGGCTCAAAGTTCAGGGCGAACGGGAAGGTCGTTTCATCGTCGTGGATCTGTCGATACTGCCCGCCCCAGGTGATTTCGTTCCGCGGTCCCAGCGGAAAGCGATGCTGAAACTCGATGTCGAACGTGTTCACCGCCTGGTCCCAGAAAACTCCATAGTTGCGATCGGCCCGGTCGTAATAGGTCAGCAGGTCCCAGTCGGAATCGTCGCTGATGATGTGTTTCCAATGGGCCAGCAGGTTCCCTCCCAGCACGCCTTCATCGCCGGCGATGGTGGTCCGGAACGGAGGAACGGGTATATCCATTCCGCTGTTGTATCCGGCTTCGCCGGAGTAATAGTCGCCTTGAAAAGTGAACACATTGGACTTGTCTTTGTCCGGTTCCCAATCGGCCCGAAAGCCGGTCCGCCCTTGGTGCCACCAATCGGCGCCGTCTCCGAAGCCGGGAGAGTGATCGAAGGCCTTGCCGTAGACGCGGAAATACAAGTCCTCGCCGATCTGGCCGCCGTAACGGAACTCTTCGCGGTCGAGATAGTCCGTGCCGCCGCCAACGTTGACCAGAGCCCCCTGCGTGTCTTTGGCCTTCTTGGTGATGATGTTAATGACCCCGTTGACGGCGTTGACGCCCCAGATCGTTCCCCCGGGACCACGGATCACTTCGATCCGGTCGATGTCTTCCAGCACCACGTCCTGAACGTCCCAGTAGGTCCCGGCAAACAGCGGCGAATAGACGATCCGGCCGTCGATCAGCACCAGCAGCTTGTCGGCGTATTCGTCGTTGAATCCCCGCGAGCTGATGGCCCAGGTGTGGGAGTTGACTTGGGCCACATCCAGGCCCGGGACCAACCGCAAGACGTCGGGGATATTCAGCGCCCCGCTACGCTGAATCATCTCTTGGGTAATTACATAGATCGCGCCCGCCGTGCGTCCCACCGTGCTTTCTTGTCGGGCCATCGAGGTCGTTTCCACATTTAAGGCGGGGGCCTGCACGTTGACCTTGGCCAATTGATCGACATCCATGTTGAGAATGCCTTCCGGGTCGTCCGCTCGCCCGCTCTTGGCCGGGGCATTCCCCTGCGCCGGCGTCGGCGCGTCGGCTCGAACCCCTGCCGGGACCATCGCCATCGCCAGAATCGCCAAAAAGACCGGTCCGGCGCGGCATGGCCGAGTCAGATTTGGCAAGAGATGCATGTGAGTCCCCCCCCTCAAAAACGAACAAAGTGCTTCTGCGCGACCGTGATCGGTGCCATGGTTCGCACAATTGCGGTGGGCGGTTCTTAGCGGGTAAGACGTGGGAACAGTAATTGGCAGGAAAGACAGTCTTATTAGATGTATCGACGGAGCCAGCTTTACGGCTTCAACGGAATCGCCGCAAAATGCGGATTTTGCGAGCACAAGGCAAACCTTTCCAAATACCCCATTCTACCCCCGTTTCAAGGGTCTGGAGTAATCATTCAGATCAATCAGTGGACGAGAGCGGGCCGATTTGGTAGGATGATTGTGTTGCGGCTATGCCCGCAACGGCCCACCTAAACCGTCGGCAGGGAGTCTGTGCTCAACCCACCTGTGCCGGCACTTAGTCGCCGTCAAGAATGACGATGTCAGACCGGAGGCCTCTATGAACATCCGACCCAAACTAGCTCTACTGGGGGCCGCATGGCTGCTGACTGTGGCGGGCACGGCGTCGGCCCAGATGTTCGGCGACCGTACGGTCGGCGTTCCCCTGTTGGACCAAATGCAACAGGCGTCGCCGGGCACGACGGGCGACTCCCAAGGTGGGGCGGCGATGGGCGTCGTGCCCACCAACGCCCGGTTCTTGCGGCAGAACCGCTCGTCAGACTCGTTCGTCGGCCGCGGGGCGCAGGGCACCTCTCACTTTGTGGGAGCGAACGAGAGCGGAGGGAGCGTGCAGGCGGCCGTCAGCGATCTCAGTTCGCAACGGGCGATGGCCAGTGCCAATCGGCAGTTGCAGGCGGCCTTGGCGACGCCCCCGTCCCGCCTAAGCATCTATCCCCCGCGGCTAGAAGTCAGTTTTGCGTATTCGGCCCCGCTGGCGGAGCGGATGTCGTCCCAATTGGCGGGGCGTCTGCGGGGGTGTTCTGAGTTTCACGCCACGGGACCGGTCGAGGTGGTGATGGCGGGCAGGTTGGCCATCGTCCGCGGAGTTGTGTTCTCCGAAAGGGATCGCGCGTTGGCCCGCCAACTGCTTCTTTTCGAGCCTGGAGTCTCGGCGGTCCAAAACGAGTTGAAGATTCAGCCTCCCCCGTTGCGTCTGAATCGGCCTTCGGGGACTTCGCCTCCCGCCCAGACGCTGCGTCCTTGACCGCGCCCGTTGCCGCGGACGACCCGCTCACCTGCGAGCCAGAAGCAGGCCGGGTAAACATCTCGGCGGCGGCCCCCGCAGTCTTCTCCTCCGGCAGTTCCGGCGAACTGAGGGAATGGCGTACGAAACCCGGCGGTACGTCGATGGTCTCGACGCACCTCTTGTCGCCGGATGTCTGGCTGGAGACCTCTTGCTGATAAGAGGCGGGCCGCACGCCGTCCCCGTCGTCGGACGGGTTCTTCGCCGCTTGGCGGTTCGCAGAGGGTGCGGTGGCGACGGCCGGCGGCGCCGCCGCCTTCTTCTTCGCGGGCGGCTCGCTGCCCGAGAGGATCAATCGCGAGGCCGATCCCATCACCAACTGGCCGTGTTTGGCCTCGAACCGGGCGATCAGAGTGAGCTGTCGCTGCGGGCCGTCCACTTCGCCCCAGGGCAGCCAGAAGCTGTACGAATCGCCCAGCTTGATCTTATCGTGGTGCCTGGCCAGGTCCTTTTCCAGAAAGACGAACTTTCGCTCGGGCAGGGCGGCCATCGGATTGTCGGTCCGGGCGTCGAAGGCATAAACGGTGAACGTCCCGTCGACCTTCATCGGCTTGTCCTGGCTGTCGAAGAACGTGACCCGGCCGCCGAAACCACGGATGGGCGGCAAACCCGGCTGCCGCAAGACGGTAAATGTCCAGGTATCCGTGAACTTGGCGGGCGGCTTGGCAGGCGTTGCCTCCCAGGGCCAGACCAGGTCCTTCGACAAGTCGAGGGAGGCGCAGCCGGGCAGCGCAAGCGCGGCCACTCCCGCCAGGAACCAGGATGTCAGGCTGGTGATGGAGCGATGGGGCATGATTTCAACCCAACCACGCTATATTTTTCGCGGGCGAACATTGAACATTCGCCGCGACGACAATCATTTTCGCCCGCGAACAGTAGAGCTCGGCGGGACCGATTACTCTCGCCATACCTGCTTGGCCTTATCGGCCGGGAGTCACTTCACGCCGGGATGCGGCGGGGTTGCTGCGGGCAGTGTCGCGTCCCCCGGCGGTGCCGGTTCGGCCGGGGCCGGCGGGCGCGGCATCATCGCCGGACCAGGCGGAATCGGCTCCGAGCCGGTCTCCGGCGCCGGTGGCGAGGGAGGGTTCTCGGACGGCGAGAACTTCCCGCGGGGATTGGCGTCGGGATAGATCGTGGCCGCCGCCGGCAACCCCTTCCGGGCGCTAAAGCCCACCGGCCCGTCAATGGCGCAGACGTCCCCCAGGCACCAGTGGATGCGGCGCTCCTCCATGTTCCGCACCCGTTCGGCATCCAGCGGGCTGCGGACGATGTGCGGGGTAAGGATGATCAGCATTTCCGACCGCTGTTTGATGGTCGAATCGTAGCGGAAAAACCAGCCGAGGATCGGTATGTCGCTCAACAACGGCACGCGGCGATGGGTAACGTCGTTGCTGTTGTTGATCAATCCGCCCAGCACCAGGGTTTCCCCGTCAATGGCGCTGACGGTGGTTTGGGCCATCGTCAGATCGTAGGTCGGCGCGTAGATCACCGTGTTATTAACGGCGGTGACCGGAATGCCGGAAGTCACCGGGTTCACCGACGACCGCTCGGCATCCACCTCCATGATGATCCGTCCGTCGGTTTCGCTGATCCGCGGCGTGACCCCCAGGATCAGCCCCACGTTGTCCAGAACGATGCTGTTCTGTTGCCCGAAAGCGGTCAGCGCCGAGGCGGTGATCCGCGGCACCCGTTGCCCCACCTGGACGAAGGCCGGCTCGTTGTCGACGGTCATTATCTGCGGCCGGCTGAGCACGTCCACCCGCTCGGTTTCCGACAGGGCCCGCAACAGAAAACTCACGCTCTCGCTGCTGGCCGACAGGACCAGGCCGCC
>JAJYGU010000477.1 GCA_021784975.1 Planctomycetota bacterium | reverse complement strand
AACTGGAAATGGGCCGCCAGCGTATGGCCCGGCGCCACATTCAACTTCGGGCGGTGCTGGGAAGTCAGCGGGGGAATCAGCATCGGCATTGGCTTCGGCGTGGCCTACTATCTGGTCAACCGGAGGAGGGCGCCCGCTGATATTGCCGCCGAAGATGCGCGGTTGGCCGGCGTCGGTCCGTGGCTCCAGTGGTTGTTGGCTTCCGGACTGCTATGGCTGATCGGCTGGACGATGTTCTGGCCTCCAGCCATTGACTTGAGGGCGCCACTGGCGCCTCTGCCGCCGGCTTGGCTTATCCATGCAGGCGGCTACACCTATCGGTTACTTGGTCTCGCCTATGCAGTCGCGGCAATCGCCTATTTCTTTGCGGCCCGCGACATTTCGGAGCGTGACACAACAGAGCGAACGACGCGACTGGCGTGGTGGGTTGGCCTGGGGCTCGTCCTGATCCTGGGATGGTTCGTCCGCACCCAACTCGTAAACCGGTACACAGACGAGCCAGCGGACGGATCGATGGGAGGCTGGTTTAGCCCGGCCAGCATCTACTACAGCATCCTACTGCTTTACAGTGCCGCCAGTTTCCTCCGTCGGATAGCGAGCCCCAGCACCGAGGACGGATTGACCTCGTTGCGTGCCACCGGGGAAGCACCTACAAACGCCATGGACTTTGATGGGCTCGCCGTCTATGCCAGCCTCGGGATTATCCTGCTTTGGTGTATTCACGTCGGGATGGTCACGGCGTGGCACGCTTCCGTCTTTTTCGGCATAGTCGCCGCCGCCTTCGGGATCTGCCACTACGTGCAAATCAGCCGCAAGAGCCCGATCGCAAACGGGCCGCCGGCCGGCAGTCTACCGTTTTCGGCGGATCCCAATCTCCAACGGTGGGGAGCCTTTCTCGGCTTAGTGTACGGCTTGGGCCTCTCCGTCCGGAAAGGCATCAAGGGCGGAGCAAACCTTTATTTCGGTCAGGAAAACTATTGGGACGGCGTCTGCTGGAACTGGATCGCCCTTGCCATGCTCCTGGGCATGCTGGCCGGCATGGTCTGGATCCTGCGGACGCGTAAACCGCGGGACTTCCGAGGCGATGTCTTCCCGCGTGCCTACGGAATCTTCTGGCTGGTGCTGATTGCCCAAAACATGCTCGCCCAGGTTGTAACCGGGCCGATCATGGGCTCACGCGCATCGTGGATTGAGTTCGTGTTCAGCATGTTTTACGCGGTTCTGTTCCTGCTAACTGCGGTGATAGCCTATCACTGCCAGTTCATCAAGACAGGCGATTATTCCGCCATTACGGGAATGTGAGCTTGTCGGCCGCACAGAACAAGGCGGGATCTTCCTGAACCGGAGCGTGGGCCACAATCCGCAGGGCCTCGTCGGCCCAAAGGTGCCCGATCCGCAAACCTTCGCCCCAGTTGCGAAGGCGTCGGCCGCCGGCCGGATCGCGGTTGTCGGCGGTCACCATCCCGCCCCGGGCGCAGGCCAACCATCCTTTGGTCGCCCGACTTCTGCGGGCCACTGATTGTTGGCGGATCATAGGTATTTTTCTCCGAATCGGGCTGCGGATTCGCTGCGAAAATCCGAGAGCAGCGACATTAGCGAGGTCGTGCCGCCGTCGGCCACGATCGTCTGCCCAACGATGTACCCGGCGTCGTCCGAGCAAAGAAAGACCGCAATCTTGGCGATGTCCTCCGGCAGTCCATAGCGAGCCAGCGGCACCTTTTCGTAGGCGGTCTTCCTGGCGTCCCGCTCGTTGAATCCCGGAAGGCATTCGTAATAGTTGTCCACTGTCACCCAGCCGGGCGCAATGGCGTTCACACGGATGCCCCGCCAAGCCAACTCGACCGCCAAGGCGCGGGTATAGGCGACAATGGCGCCCTTGGTGCCCGCATAGATAGCGTGTTCGGGGGCGCCTTGTAATCCGTGGATGCTGGTGATGTTGCAGACCGCGCCCTTGCCGCGAGGGAGCATGTCTTCGACGACCTTCTGCGTCAAGAAGAACTGTGCGCGGATGTTGACATGATAGAGCTTGTCGAAATGCTTGAGCGTCGACTTCAGGAAGGGCTTGTTCAGCGTGATGCCGGCGTTGTTGACGAGGATGTCGATGCCGCCGAGGAAATCAACGGCCTTGTGAGCGAGGTCTTGAACCTCGTCCATTTTGTCAAAGTTCGCCTGGACTTTTTCGGCCCGAACGCCGCACGCAATCGCCTGGGCCGCCGCCTCTTTTGCTCCCGCATCGTTGCTGCTGTAGTGCAGCACGACATCGGCGCCTTGCCGGGCGAACTCGAGAGCAATCCCCTTGCCGATTCCCGTGCCCGCGCCAGTCACGAGCACTCGCTTGCCTTGCATTGTTCGGTTTTCAGCCATAATCAGGACTTCTTTCGTGGGAACTGTGGAATTGGTTCTGAAAAGGTGGGGCCGGTGTCGCGGCCGCCGTACGCAATCGACCCGTGTGCGTGTCTCTTCAGTTTTCGCTGCCCAGCAACAGTCGGGCGACGGTCGTGATCGATTCTCGTGGGCCGCGGAACGCCCAGACCAGCGAGGCGTCGTCGCAACGAGTGCGCCCCGTGCCGCGGCCGATGGCGGGAATGTGGTATTCCAACTCGCTGAAACTGCCCAGGCTGCTATTGACGTTACAGGCCTGAACAGAAAAGCCCAGATACTCGGGGTTGGACCAGGGCGGGTCAATGTATTCGCCCGACGGGTTGACGAAGAAGTTGCGCACGATCAATGCCCAGCGGTCGCCGGTTTGGTAGAGATAGCCGACGCGGCCGGTGGTCGCCGTGGCGCGAACCGAAAGCTTGTGTTCGCCGGCAGCTCGCATGTGATAACGAATCTGGTGATTGCCGACGTGGAGATCTTGGCAGCCGATTGCGCCCATGATGATGCACGGCTCGCTCCGATGGTGCGTCGCGATCCAGAGTTCACCGTCGTGGGGCATTTGCACCAGGTTCCACAAGCCAACCGGTCCGACGTCCACCGCGTTCGGCCCCAAGATGACCAAGGTTGAGAACTGGGTGTAACCGGCGTATTCCAGCTCAGCGAGGCCCACCCAACCGCGATCGTGCCGCAACGGGTTGGGCGCCGGTCCGAACGATTTGGACATCTCCACAGCGACGTTCTGCTTTGAACGGGAAAGTACGAGACTCAGTTGGTGGGCAAGCATGATGGTGCCGTCCACCTTGGTGACGACATAGTTGCCCGGGTCTAATTGGCGGGGTTGAAAATACGTGCCGAGATTGGGAAAGTTGGGGAAGAAGATGTCGGCCTCGGGGGCAAGCCAGGTGCGGTCGCCCCCGGAATTGTGCCACTGATCGCTACTGTAGAACGCCCGCGCCGTCGCAACGCTTTCCAGAACGGGGTGCGTCCAATAGAAGTTCTCCCGGCTATTCGGCGAGTACAAGCCCAGCAGCCGGCCGCCGTAGGGCAGGATAAGCAGCCCTGATCCATCCGGCGCGCGATAGGTCTCGACCGGCTTGCCGACCGCGGTCAACACATCGATGAGTTTCTGATTCATGAGGTATTCCTTTCCAAGATGCTGGGGGCCGCAAGGGGGAAGGCTCATTTTTCAGCTCTTTGAGAGCTGAAAAACAAGCCAGTCCCCGGCCTGTGGGCTCAAACCGCATTGCCGTAGGCCATGATCAGCGCCGCCAAAATAAGCACCACAATCGCGGCGTACATCTGCAATCGCGGCGTTCCGCGCACACCGCGCCATTCGCCGCCGATAAAGCCGACGGCCTGGCCGCCCAACATCTGCATCGCCTGTTGTACGCCAAAACCGATCGACGCGCCGAGCGCGCCGAGCATCAGCATGCCCTTGCCCATCAAGGCAATGGCGACACTCATGTTGGCGCTTATCAGCAGCGCCAAAGCCGTTTCCCCAGCGGAGGTCGTCAAGACATGCCACGACTTGTTCTTGGTCATCAAGTAGGCTGGATAGAGCACGTTCACGATGGCTCCCCCCAGCAATCCCACCGCCCAAACCGCAAAGTTGGCGGCAATCTCAGGGGCGCCGCGGGCCTTCATGGCAGCGACAATCGGACCCTGGCTGTACACGAATGCGAAGCTGATGCCGCAGGAAAGCGCGCCGGCCAGCACCACCATGGCCAGACCGGTGACGAACCGGCCGGAGGTTGCTTGCGTCTTTTGCAGAGCGGTGTCGCGGCCAAATCCAGCCAACGAGACTAGGAGTACCCCAATCAACATGACGGCAACCCCGGCCAAGACCGTCAGTCCGGCAGGCGAGCCGACGTCGGCAGCCTCTTTGAAGAGCCCCGATCCCTTAAAGACCATGGGAATAGTTACGCCCAGGGAGACGCCGATCCCCGTCAAAACACCGCCCGTCAGGGAGAAGCCGATACGGACAAAACACAACATGCAAAGGATGTTGGCCACCCCCCAACTCAAGGAGAAGAGGTTGGATTTCAGCACCACCTCGGCGCCAACGCTCCGGTAGGCCTCGATGGCCCGCGGGCAGAACAGCAGCGTGACTGCCCAGGGAATGACGATCAGGGCGCTGAGCATCGCCATGAAGGCCCAATGTTCATATTGGAATCTTCGCATCCGCTTGATCGGCCAACCGCCGCTACCCTGCATCAGGCCGGCGATCACGACGACCAGCACGCCAAGCACCATCGTGGTAGTCATGCCAGGCTCACAATGACAACAGGATAGGTCATCTTAGCGAAGGCCCCTTACCTCGGCCCGGCGATAGGTAATGACGGCCGCAGCCGATCGCTCGTGGAGCGAAACGTGCAGCCCCTTGGTCCTCAGGTCGCTTCCCGAGACCGCCTGCGGCCGATTCAGGTCGATGTCGGTCACCCAATACATCGCCCGTGGGTCGAGACCGGCGAGTTTGAAGACAGCCGTTTCCTGGGAACTGTCGCTGCGGCGGAACGCCTGGACCAGGCCCTCGCCCTGTTCCGGCCGATCGAACTGCCAGGCCATCCAGACGTTTGGCTCCAGGCTGTAGGGCGTCAAGGGGTAGTAATCGCCGTAGTAATTGGGCGCCACTGCGCGCCACTGTTGCCATAACCGCCTTAGGGCCGCATAATCCAAGCTTCTGTTTCGCAGGTCGTAGCATGGCGTCAAGTGCAAACTCATCGCGCTGCGGAACAGATAGGAGTCACTTTCCATTGCCCGGCCCTTGGGCACCCACCCCGCTGTGAAGATTTTCGAGCTTCGCAGCGACTCCCGATCGTCGGTACCCGTTCCGTTGTAGGGTATCCAGAAGGAGATGCCATACATGTGGCTTTGCTGGCCGATGGGCTCGAAGAGATAGTCGCTGCGGAGCAAGGGCACCGCCCGCCGCAAGGTTTCCAGATCGTTTCGCCGGCCTCCCGACGCGCACGAGTCAATGAGCATGTTGGGATGCCGCCGCCGCAGTTCGTCCCAATAAGCGAGATATCCGGTAACGTGTTTGATTTCCGTGATCCCCTGGCGATCGGCGGCGTCGCCACTCTGCCAAAAATACAGGGGGTCCATGTTGAAATCCTGCCGGTACAGGTCGATGCCCTGTTCCCCCAAGATGCGATCGACGTGATTGGTCAACCAGTTCCACGCCTCGGGATTGCCTAAGTTCAGCAAGCGCCACGGTTTCTCATATTCCAGACCCTTGGGCAAGTTAATCGGCTTGAGCAACCACTGGGAATGTTTTTGGTAGAGCCAGCTTCTCGCCGTCACGCGCTCCGGCTCGAACCAGACCAGCGTCTTGAGTCCCTTGGCGTGCGCGTGATCGGATATGGCCCGCAGGCCCGAGGGGAATCGCTTCTTGTCAACTTCCCATGTGCCGGTATTGATCCAGGTCCCGTGGTTAACATACCAGCCGGCGTCCATCCACCAATAATCCGGCCGAAACCCCTCTTCAACATAGCGGTCGATGAAATACTTTTGATTCGCCTCATTGGCATGGATCATCTCGCCAAACTGATGGGAGCTGCAAGGCGTGTTGAGCGGCGGCGGCAATTTTCCGCCCGGCCGCGGCAGATTGTGGGCCAACATCCATCGCCGCCAGATATTCTGGCTGCGGATGCGATCCCGCTGCCAGAACTGGACGACCATCAACGGGCTGCGGACCTCTTCGCCAGGCAGTAGCTTGAAATGCGTGCGCTCCTGTCCGGCTTGCACGCGCACCCCGTGGCTGGATCGGCTGAAGGTGGCGGCCCACTGCCCCGGCCAGCCGACAACCGCAATTACTCCCTGCCCGCCCCTGGCCAGGTTGAAATACGGCATATTGGCATTCGTCGGTCGGCCACCCGAGGTGCTGATGCGCACGGGCACATTCGCCGCCAGCACCGTTTCCAGCGGTTGATACTCATGCCGATTGCAGAGGCTGCCCGGCTGATGATACAAGACGATCTTGCCTGGGCGGTCGTCCAAAAACTCTCCATCGAGGGCCAAAATGTTCTGCAAGATGGGCGTATCAACTTTGGCGTTGTTCCGAAAATAGAGCGTCCATTCCACCGTGGGAAAGTCGTGGTACTCGATGGCCACGCAGCGCACCACCAACCCTGTTTTGAGATCGCTGCCAACCAGCGTGTGCTGCGTCCGCTGAGAATCCAGCGATTTGACCTCCTGCTGGAAGGTCCAGGTCTTCATGCAATCGGCGGCCGGCTTTCCATCATAGACAAACGAGAAAGGCAGATGCCCGTTGTTAGCCGACGTCGCCCGGAACGCAGCGGCGGTCCATGCTTTGGCCTGGGCCATTTCGTCCGGGAGGGGATGCACCGCCAAGGCTTCGCCCGCTGGCCAGAAGCACAGAACGACCAACAGGGGCGTCGACCAGACAGCTTTCATGGACAGGCCTTTCCCGGTTCCGGCCGGCCCAAAGCCCAATCGTTCCCGAAGCATTGTGGATTGGTCCTCAGGTTCGGATTGATGGTGAACGTCTGTTGCTTATCGTCAAAGGACGCCAGCCGTTGACGGCTTCCCTCGTTGTTAGAGATACAAATCAACTCCGCCTCTTCGGGATACCGTTGGGTCCCGGAATCTTTCGGCCCGAACCGCCCAACACATAGCAACGAGCGCCGGCTCCAGCCACCAGTGATGATTCGCATCGTGTGTCCTGGTCCCTAGCTGACGAATTCGGATTCCGCACAGCCCCGATTTTGGCCGACCCGCCGATCTCCGCCCGTAACCGCGGCGTTCTGGGCAAATCGCGCGAGCTTGGCTTGAAAGCCGGAGCGGTTCATGACATCGATATTCACCACGTTCTCCGGGATCAATCCCCGCGCCGCTCGCAGGATACCCTGGGCCATTGCGCGTCCCACGTTCTCCACGGCTTGATGAGTTGTCGGCAGCCAGTGCGGCGTCAGGATCACGTTGTCCAGTTTTGTGAGTGGATCGTCGGCGGGCAGCGGTTCGTCCTGATACACATCCAGCCCCGCCCCGGCGAACCAACGCTCGCTCAAGGCCCGCAGCAAGGCAGGCTGGTCGATGAGCTCGCCGCGGCTGGTGTTGATCAAGTACGCGCGGGGCTTCATCAGGCGCAGGTGCCGCTCACCGATCATCTCCCGCGTGCGTTCATTCAGCGCGCAGTGCAGGCTCACATAGTCGGATTCGCGGAACAAAGTGTCTAGGTCCGGTACGAGCTCCGCGCCAAGCACCGCGGCCTGTTGTAGATCACAATGCCGTGACCAGATCAGAATACGCATCCGAAACGGGGCCAGCAGCCGGATCAACTCCTTGGCAATCCTCCCCAGCCCGACGATTCCGAGTGTTTGGCCGACCAGATCGTCCCCGATCACCAGAGGCTGATCTTTCCAGCATCCCGATCGGGCCAAGCGTTCCTGCTCGGGCAGCCTCTTGGCAAGAGCCAAGATCAACACCAAGGCCGCCGATGCCGTCGAATGGGTCAGTGACTCGGGGGCGTTGAAGACCGCGACATCATTCCGCGTGCATGCCTGCATATCGATCTTATCGGTGCCCACGCCTGCCCGTCCGATCACCACCAGCCGCTCCGCGCCGGCGGCAAAGGTTGCGGCGTTGACCCAGGGCCGGATAATCACCAGTCCGTCGGCCTCGGCGATGTGCTGCGGCTCCATCTGCATGGAGTACAACCGATCCCAATCGCCTGAATCGCGAGGCGCCTGCTCCCGCAGGAACTCGTAGCGCACAAAAGGGGCCGTGTGGAGGATGTCCTCTCCGAAATAGCCGTTGGCCGGCTGGCCTTGCTCATTGAGCATGTCGCCGGAGAATCGCAGTTCGAAGGTTCGCATGGCAGTTTCAGTCGCCCAAGTTCAAGGTAATTTATTCGTCCCCGCCTCGGGCTGCACGCCCAGGCGTTTTTCCCAACCCGCCTGGCGCACGTCCAGATAGGAATTGGGGTCGTAGGGATGTTGCTTGATGACGTCCAGGTTCAGGTCCAACCCGAGTCCTGGGGCGTCGGGGAAGGACAAGTGCCCGTTGTCGGGGTTGATGACCGGCGTCCAGGTGACCAGATCACGGGTCCAGGGATCGTTGAAGGGGTCAAAATACTCTTGGATCAGGAAATTCGGTACACAAGCTGCCAACTGCAGGCAGACCGCCGTCGCCACTGGACCGCCGCTTTGATGCGGGGCGATCCAGGCGCCGTTGGCGCGGGCAATGTTGGCCACCGCAATCGTGTTGCTGATGCCGCCCAGCGACATCGGCTCCGGCTGAAAAATGCTTACGCCGCCAGCGGCCGCCAGAGTCAGGAACTGGCCCACCTTGTCATATTGTTCTCCGGTCGCTACGGGGATGGGGCACTGGGCGGCGATGCCGTTGGTCAACTCCTCGCGTTCGCCGCTGGTTGGCTCTTCCCACCAGAACAAGTCCAAGGGCGCCAGCCGGCGGGCCACCCGCAGAGATTCCGAAGGCGTGAAACGGCAGTGCACGTCAATCAGGATTTTCAGGGTCGGCCCAAAGCGTTTTCGGATCGCCGCCAGGATCGCGCAGGCCAATTGTAGTTGCGACTCTTCAATGAATCCCTGCGCCAATCCAAACGGATCGAGTTTTAGGGCGTGGAATCCCTTGGCCACCGCAGCTTCCGCCGCCTGGACGAAACTTTCGGGCGTCCGCTCGGCGCGGTACCAACCGTTGGCATAGCCGAGGATGCTCTCCCGCTGCTTCCCGCCAAGCAACTGGTAGATCGGCGCTCCCAACGATTTCCCCAAAATGTCCCAACAGGCCACCTCAATGCCCGCCATGACCAACCGATGGATGTGGCCGGCGTCCTGGATGGTTTCAATCACCTGCCGGGCAATCGCATTGACCTGCCGCGGGTCTTTTCCGATCGCAAAATGTTCGAGCTCGTGGACGGCGGCCTCGGTCGTCTTGATGAATCCGTTGATGGTGGCTTCGCTGACGCCGTACAGACCCGCATCGGTGCAGACCTTTAGAAAGAGCCAGTTCTTCCAGCCGACGCTGACGCTATAAGTCTCGATCTTGGTGATCTTCATGGTTGAAGAACCCTGCTTTCACTTTCTGCGCCTCAGCCAGGTTATTGGTCGACACTTGAACCGACAATCCGATCGGCGAGAACTCGCGATGGACCCTCTCCAACCAGGGAAGAAAGTCGTCGCCATAGGTTCGCCAGAGGATCACCGGCTTGTGCTGCTGGATCTTCTTCCATCCTGCCCAGGTCCCTTCCAGGTCGCACGCCGCCGCCTCCAAGTTGAGCTCAATCACCCGCACCTCCGGCAGGCGGACGAGATCGTCGATCGCCCACAGGGCGGAGCCGTGCAAGTGATACACCACGCACGGAAACATCTCCGACAGCTTGCGGTCGATCGGCAGAACATGCTGCCCATACAGCCGTGGCGAAATAAGCGACATGGCGTCTTCTTGCAGCCACAGGAGCCGCTCGGGGGCCCAGCAGCGCAAGGCCGCGTCGCCGGCCACGTAGCCCTGGCGACTTTCGGGAATTCCTGCAAGCTGCAGCCTGGCGGTCTCTGCCCAGATGGCGGCGCAGCCTTCTAGCGCACGGGCGACTGCCGCCGGCTGGTCGATGAACGCCAAGGGAAGCTCCGCCGCTCCGAGCAAGGCGGAGAGGATGTCGAGAGGCCCGCGCATCAGCGTCGGCGCCACCCCGTAGCGCCCTCGGGAATGTCGGACCAAGGCCTGCAGCAAATCCAACAGCTTTTGCGTCCAAGGGTTGTCGCGAAGGTTCGGCGGCGCTTGCCAGGTGCTTAAATCGCCTACGCAGCGCTCCGCCCAGAAGTTCGCCGGCGAGGCAACGATCGGGCATCCGGCAATCGCCTCCATCCAAGGGATCCCGACGAACGGGGCGGCCACGAAGGGATAGTCTCCCAGGTCGCGGTGGCTCTCGTAGAGGTCATCGCAGTCGTCGAGAAAGAGATCGACCGGGATGTCGTCGGGGCCGATCACGCCTTGCGGCACACTGGCCAGGACCCGGGGAAAACGCTGTTGGACAAAGAAACCGATGTTAATCCCGAACAGCGGGCGGTCCATGGCCTCCCGGCGCCAAAACGCCTCATGTCTGCGGCGACTGTCAGGGTCCATAAAACGACCGCATCGTGAGAGTGCTTCGGCTGGTCTGCCGATTGACACACGCAGATGGACGGCCGTATCATACGACAATCGCGTACTACGCACAAGAACCAGCCGCATGTCTCGGAGCTGCCGCCGCCAAAGTTGCCGGCTCTTGTCATGTCAAGCTTGTTACGTTTTGGATGCGTGTGGCTGGCTGCGACCGCAGGGCTGGCTGCGGTCGTCGCCGCCGAGCCGCCCAAGCCGGCCAAGGCGGTCCCGGGTGTCCGCCGTGTGACCGTAATGGGGTTTGCGGCTTATCCGCCCGTCTTTGCGGTCAGAACTCGAGTCGGCACAAGTTCCTATCCGCCAGGATGTCAGCCGGTAGGCGTTCACTGAGCGTTTTCTGGGCGGCGCTGCCCGTCCGTCAAGCCGATCGGGAAGCGATCCCACATCCGGTGGTAGCATTCGATGCCGAGCACATCGTTGAGCGCACCGTAGGGCATCATGCGCTCGAAGCTCCGGTCGGTATGGCCGTTCTCCTTGATGTCGGCCATCAGCCGGTCCAACCCGCCGGCGGCCGCCAGAATGCCGGAAAGGGCATAGATCGCCAGGGAATAACCTATGGCCTCGAGTTCCTCCGCCCGGGTCTGGGCGGGGGCGTTGACCTCCACGATGCTGGCCACCAGTCGCCCCTGGACCCCTTTACGCACGCGGCGGAAATCCTCGGGTTTGCTGACGCCGTCGACAAACAGCAGATCCACCCCGGTTTCCGCGTAGAGGTTCGCCCGTCTGATCGCTTCGTCGACGCCGTCCACTCGGAAGGCGTCGGTCCGGCCGATGATCAACATGTCGCCATCCCCCCGCGCCTCCACGGCCACGCGCAGCTTGGCGGCCATGACTTCGGCATCGATCAGCCTGACCCCGCTCATCTGCCCACACCGCTTGGGGCTGGCTTGATCTTCGAGGTGGATGGCCGCCACGCCCGCCTGCTGAAAAGCCCGAGTCGTGCGATAGACGCTTGCCAATCCACCGTAGCCCGTATCGGCGTCGGAGATCACCGGAATGGACACCGCAGCGGCGATCAGGCCTGCCTGC
>JAJYGU010000042.1 GCA_021784975.1 Planctomycetota bacterium | reverse complement strand
TTGACGCGTTTGCAACGCCGCCTCCTCAAACTCCTTGGGCTTCCCACAAATGACTATGGCCGATGACTTGCCCACCTCAAATAATTCGCAGAAAATGGAACCCAGATGTGCGGAAAGTGGGTCAGAGCGTTCAACCCACGCCAGAATCACAGACCCTTGCCGGGCTTGCCGAGATCGTAACCGATCTATCCCGGCGGATGATGACGGTGGAACGCCACCTGGTCAAGAGGCGGCCGGACGCCAATGCCCGCTGCATGACGCGGCCCGACAAGACGCCTTATGGTTGGAAGCCCCACCCGAAGAACCCGGCCCTCCTCATCGAAGATAGGCTTGAACAGCAAACGATCTTCAAGTTGATCGAGTTTGCCGCCCAAGGGGCGTCGTACCGGGAACTGGCGCGGCGGCTGGACCTGGCAGGATACAAGCGGCGTGGGGGGAAGCAATGGGCCAGCGCGCATGGGCTTGTCCGGTCGATCCTGCGGCGGCAGGGCATTCTGACCCCTGCCGACGCCGTGGCCGCCGTTCATCGCCAGATTCAGCAGGTGAAGCGAAGGGCGATGGACCAGCTTATTCCCAAGTCCGTCTCAGACGATCAAGCCCGGTCGTGGCTTAGAGGCGATCCGAGATAGTCAACGAATGTTGGGACGGGCGGCAATGCTGCACTATGCTGGCCGATGGTAGTTTCCTGCGCAGGCAACACCGCACATCCGCCAAGTTATCGCTCAAGCGACGCCCAACAGGACGATGGAAGTCGGGGCAACATAAGAGGGCCTGATAAGGGCATGCCCCCTTCTGATGGAAGGGGCGGTATGCCGGGAAAGGGCAGCGGGGTGTACCTGTGGGCTCAGCGGCGGTTCCAGACGGGACTGGCGTAGCGTGGCACGGTAGCGGCGAGCGGGGCGAGTGCTCGGAAGTTTTGGCCGAAGCCAGCCGGAAGCCACGGCAAGAGACTTGCGGAATGGATGGGGCGTGGTAGGTTGGCGGTTATGGACGGTGCAAAGTCTACTGGCGACACTACTGGACGAGCTACTGGTTGTTCTACTGATGGTTCTCGCAGATCGCGTCGTGGGGAGAATCTGAGGCTGCTACACGCTTCGAGGACGCCTGAACAGGAAGCGGCGGTAGCTGCGAGGGCACGGGAGGGCAAGGCTGCGTTACGGGCTGGGATATCGCTTGACGGGTGGTATTTGGCTGGGACAGCGCCTATTCCACCTAGTTGGGGCAAGATACCGCTTGGGACATCGCCGGAGGTTGATGGGAAGTGGGTGTACGACAACTTGAAGTTGGTGACGACGTACCGGGGGAAGAAGGACGAGCGGGAGGCGTATGTGAAGTTGGAGTTAGCGGAGCCGGCGCCGAGTGTAGCGGCCGTGGGGATGTTGGAGTACGCGGCGGACCATCGGCGATGGTTTTACGACGTGTTTGTGCCGAAGGTGTTGGTGAAGAAGGGGCAGGACGAGTGGATGTTGAGGGCGCGTCGGGAGGAGACGGTGCGGATTGAGGAGATGCAGGCCGAGTTGGACCGACTCATGGAAGGGTTCGGGGAAACATGTCCGACGTGCGGACAATCGCTTGTCCGAGTCAGCCGCTAGCGAATTGGCGATGGCAGGCGTGGACTAGCGCCAGCCTTTCTGGACTTCGCCGGTTTCCCACTGGGTCTACCTGGGGCAGATTGACGGCAAGGGCGGCGATGGCACGAGTCCGTGTCCACCTGCCCGTCAGAGACCGATCCCGCGCGGCACACCGCGCCCCTCCGCTGACCCAACCGTTCGCCACGTTCACCCTGCCATCAGCGTTTTTCTCGGGTGGTGACTTTCCACCGTGACGGCGGGCAATTAGACTAGATTGGTGTTTGCCGGGTGTAAGTGCTTACACGAGGGACTACTACCGTCCGTGCCACCCGCACGGCCATGAAGACAATCTGAACGACGCGCAAGCGTCCAACTGCTTCGCACCAAACGACCAACCTGAGCCGTATGGCTCTTGAACAGCAAGAGCAGCCTGGACCGCGCCCCGCAAGGGGCGTCGGCTGGCTGTTTTGCTGTGCCCCTTGGTCGGGGCGGTGCGAGCGGCTGGACGGCGCCCTTTTCATTTGAGACACCGGGAGGTGCCCGATGACTTGGCGGCTGTTGGGAATGACTTTCTCGGAAGGAGATTCGTCGCGGCTGGTTCTCGCTCGCTCCCTTGAATGGGAGGCTTTGCCAGTTTTTGCAACTCGCGCGATAGCCCCCATAGGGTTGTTTTGGTTCAATTGGTGGCAGCTTTGCCTCGCACTGGCCGCCTGCTCGTTGCTGTGGTGTCCGATACGATCGCGGTTCGTAAGCTTGCGATTAGGGATGATTGTTTCCCTTTTCAACAACATCCTAGTATCCCTGCCCGCGAACATCTTTGTGGCTGTGGTCTTTTTCGTCTTGGGTCGCATCGGTGATGCGTGTGTCTCCATACTGTGGAATGTGCTTTCGTGCCTCCTCGCGTTTGCATATCCACCGACGAGAGCGGGGACGATTCCGGAGAAGCTTTGGGCACAGATGTCGGAGAATCTACCGTGACCGCCAAACCGAACACGGAGCCGAAGGTTGTGTCTGAACGGTCCGGCAATAGCAGCAACCTGAGCCTTCGGGCTTTGGTTTACGAGAGCAGCGTCAGGAGCGCGCCCCAAGACGGGGCGTCGGGCCGAGCTGTTTCATGTGCATCTTGGCGGGGGTTGCGGGAACAGATCGGTTTCCGGCGCCCTTCTTGTTGGTGCGTCAGGGCAAAACGCACTCCCAGAAATATTCCAGCGAGACTCTTGGATTGCAAGAAGTAGTTTTGGCCGACTTGGCGCTCGTGGGCAAAGTTACGCTAAAGCCCGAATTGAATCGCACCGGAGCTCATGATCAGCATAAGGGAATGAACTGACGCCGGATCGACCAACACGAAAGGCAGTTCTTATGGAAGGCGCCGACGAATGGTTCTATGTAGTCGCTACCGATGAGCGTGGCCCTTGCTCCCGCGAACGGTTGCAAGAGCTACTGGGGCGTGGCGAAATCGGCGCGGACACGATGATCCGCAAGCGGTCGTGGATGGAGTGGCGAGAAGTAAGGACGCTCAGTGTTCTATCCGCGAAGCCATCCCAAGCGAATCCGAGCTATGTGGCAAGCAGCCCCTCCGTCGATACCGAAGTGCGATCTGTCGAGCCGGCGTTGCCGGACAGTCCAACACGGATGAAGGGTTGGTGCGTGACGGGAATTCTCGCTGTAACTTCCGTGGCCGTGCTAGCGGCTGGAATCGTAGTGTTTCACGCTGGCAACTATACGGCGGCTCCGCCGGTGGGCCAAGATTCTAAGACCGCATTCGTTGGATCGGCGTCCGAGAAAGCTGGGCAACAGCCAGTCAAGCAGGTCGATTGGGAGACAATGCTTGCGGACGTGCCGGTAGCCTCCGGGCGAACAGGGCAAGAAGTGGCCAAAAAGAATGGCGATCGGTTGGCGCAGCATCCGGTTGCAGAGAGGCCAGCAGCGCACGCAAGTGGGAAAATGCTCGATCCGGTGGCCCTCTATGCGAACTGCCGGGCTGCTGTTGTCACCATCCTGACAAAAGACGACTCTGGCCTCGATGCTTGCCAAGGCACCGGCTTCTTTATTCCAGGGGACCTGGTGGGAGCACGATATGCACTTCATGCCTTGACGAAAAATGGTCATCCTTGGGCAGGTGGCACGCTCGTGTGGGCATACGTGATAACCAACTATCACGTAATTCGATCGGCAGCAACCGCAGAGGTGCGCCTCGATGATGGCGGATCGGGAGAAATCACTGAAGTAATCATGGAACGCGAAGACCTGGATCTCGCGGTCGTGTTTGTGGCCTACCACCGAACAAATGATTCTAAGCCAATTGCACCCTTGCGAATCGCCGAAGGACCATCTCCGCCGATCGGCCAGAAGGTCTACGCGATCGGAAGCCCGAAAGGACTTGAGGCGTCGTTGAGCGATGGGATTATCAGCGGCAGACGAGAGGTCGGCGAAGGAAGTTACTGGCTTCAAACTACCGCGCCCGTCAGTCCCGGATCGAGCGGGGGGCCCCTCCTGGACGCGACCGGTCAAGTGGTCGGAGTGGTGATTGCTCAGCGGCGTGGAGGGCAGAACTTGAACTTCGCCGTCCCGGCGTCGGAGGTTATTAAGTTACTGACGGGCCCCATCAATACGCGACAACTCTGGCGCGGGTCCGGGATCAACGCGGAGGAAGATGATGCATACTCCTCAGCAAGGTTTGCCTCATGGTCACTCAAAAAGAAAGGGAAAGTTACCGGCGAGTTCCTGGAGTTCTTGTCGAAAGGCAAGGAGAAAATCGGCAGTCAACCGTTTGGCGATCAAGCATACGCCCGGTCTCTTGAATCCATGGGGCGAACTGCTGCCGGTCAGATGGGCGGTTGGGAATATTTACTTCACTTCACGATCGGCAGATTCGCCGCATTGAGGGCGTTTCAGAGCGAGGCGGCAGCCTTCGCTGCATCCAATTCGTTTTCGGCGGAGCAACACCAATCGATTGCCCGAGTCAACAAGGATGAACAACTGGCAGAGACGTGTTTTGCAAAAGCGATCCAGTTAAACCCAGGGTTCTCTCCATCGTACCTATACTTGGGTGAATCACTTGCGCAGCAGGGAAGATTCGGCGAGGCGCTCAAAGTCGTTGAGCAACTCTTGCGGCGCGTTCCTCGCTGCGCGAGGGTCTACAATCTGCGAGGCTATTGCTATAAAGAACTCGACCGCGAGCTTGATGCGTTGGCCGAACTCAAAATGGCTGCCGAACTAGCGCCGAGTGATCCGGATAACTATGTTGAGTTGGGCGGTTGCTGCCTGGGTCTCCGAGAATATGAGCAGGCGATCGACGCCTATGAAACGGCTATCCGGTTGGCCCCGAAGTCGCCTAATTCCGCCTTGTGCTACCTCAATATGAGCACGTGCTACGAGAGGATGGGCAAGACCGAGCAGGCAAAAGCGTGCCTTGAGAAAATAAAAACGGTTTTTGCACGGTAGCATGGTGTTGCGAGGCGAGGGCCGAGGGCCAGTGACGGTTGAAGAGCGAATCTCCGCAGACACGAGGGGATGAAATCAGATAGAACAGACCGCCCCGGCTAGGGCGATGGCCCGAAAGCCGGAAAACCTTGGCCGGTTGCCGGGCTGTCTTTTGCTCCAAGGTCGTCACTTACAGGCAGGTGCGCCGATGATGTGGCTGAACAATGGTTCTGTCTCTTCATGGCGAGGTTGCAGTAGACTGCAAAGTCGCCTCACGTATCAACGCAAGCTCAGGTTCGAGCCGCTGGAAGACCGCAGCCTGTTGAGCGTCTATCTAGTCAACACCGTGCAAGACGCACCGACCGGGCCGCTGGGAACGACTTTGCCCGGCGGCGAGTTGACCCTTCGACAGGCGGTCTACGACGCCAACAACACTCCGGGTGACAACACGATCAACTTCGACGCCTCGTTAGCCGGCGAGACCGTCACCCTGACTGCGGGCGAATTGGACCTGACCAGCACGACGGGCGCGACGACAATCGACGCCACCGATCTGACTGGCGGCGTCACGGTCAGCGGCAACAACGCCTCACGGGTGTTCGACATCGGCAGTGGCGCGACGGTCAGCGTCTCCGGGATGAGGATTGCCGGAGGCAACGTCGATGTCGTTGACTACAGCAGCGGCGGCGGTGGAATTGAGAATACCGGCGCGTTGACGATTACCGATTGTACCATCTTCGGAAACTCGGCCTATCTAGGCGGCGGCATCACCAACTTGGGCAGGTTGACGATTACCAACAGCGCCATCGACGGAAACTCGACGACTTCTTACGACGGCGGTGGCGTCTACAACGGGGGCACGTTGACGATTACCAACAGCACCATCGACGGAAACTCGTCGCCCTACGTCGCCGGCGGGATCTCCAACGCGGGCAATTTGACAATTACCAACAGCACCATCGACGGAAATTCGACGACTTCTTACGACGCCGGCGGGATCTACAATGGTGGCACGTTGACGATTACCAACAGCACCATCGACGGAAACTCGTCGCACCGTGACGGCGGCGGGATCGGAAACTCCGGCACGATAACGATTACAGACAGCACCATTTCCGGCAACTCGGCCGGCGGGTTCGGCGGCGGCATCTGCAATTGGTCCGGCACGATAACGGTCTACGACAACACCGTCGCGGACAACTCAGCCAGCTACGGCGGTGGCATCTACAACGACAACGCCTCCGGCGCCACGACCACCTTGGCCAACACCATCGTGGCCGCCAACGCCGCGACCACCGTTGGGCCGGATATCGACGGCACGGTGACGGCCGACTACTGCCTGATTAAGGACACTACGAACGCCACGATCAACACCGATTACCCGGGCTCCAATATCACGGGTGTCGATCCACTGCTTGGCCCGTTGGCCGACAATGGCGGGCCGACGCAGACCATGGCCCTGTTGCCAGGCAGCCCGGCTATCGACGCCGGCAGCAACGCCCTGGCCGTGGATTCCGACGGCAATCCGTTGACCACCGACCAGCGCGGGTGTCCCAGAATTGCTAATGGCAGGGTTGACATCGGGGCGTACGAGACCCAGATTAACACGATCTACCTGATGCCCGATCCGTTGGTTTCCGGGCAGAACATCCTCTGCGTCCGGGGCACGTCCGGCAATGACATCATTCGGATCAATTCTGGCGGGAACGCTTATAGCGTGTCGGTGATGATGAACGGCGTGGCCAGGGGGACTTTCGGTTCAGCCAGCCAGCGTATCAGTCGGATTGTTGCCCACGGGCTGGACGGAAATGACGTCATGAGCGTCGCCCCGAGCGTGACCTTGCCGGCATGGCTCTATGGCGACGACGGCAACGATATGCTCACCGGCGGCGGTGGTCCGACGTATCTATTTGGCGGCAGCGGCAGCGACATACTGATCGGCGGCAAGGCACGAAGCATCCTGATTGGCGGCGCTGGCCGCGACATCCTAATCGGCGGCACCGGTGACGCGATCCTGATTGGTGGGACCACCTCCTACGATCCGGCCAGCCCGACCGACACAAGCCACGATGCCGCCCTACTGGCAATCATGAACGAGTGGAGTTCGAGGGACTCTTACGCTGCCCGGGTCGCGTACATTACCGGTCGCAATGGCACCATCGGCCTTAACGGCTCGTACTACCTCAACGCGAGCACGGTCTTTGACGACCACGTGGTCGACGTGCTGATCGGCAACGCTGCCGCTATGGACCTGTTCTTCCGGTCGCCCGGTGATCTGATTATCGGGCGGCACGCCCGCGAGTTGCCGCCGATCTCGGTCTGAATCAAACACACGGGACGAATTCCTGAGCATTGTTGCCAAGGCTCAACGCGGTTGATAATCGGACGCTGGACCGCGAGCCTCTGGCGCAAGGCCGAGGCATCGACGCATTCGACCCACCATGTAACGCTAGCCTGAACGCCCTTGGGGCACAGCCTGTGGCTCCCGAGGGTATGCCCAGCATGTTTTTCAAGGTCGGCCACACTGTATCGCGTTGACCGAGAGCAAGTGGCGAGTACCCCACCAAGGAAACTCCCTCAACGGCTTGCTTGCGAGAACTCCAGCGCAAACCACTCCCGCCACTGCTCGGCGGTCCAGGTGGCTTTTTCGTCGATGACCGGCTTGCTGTTGGGCCGCTTGCGGCGCTTTTCCACGGTAAAGAGCCGCGGTTCGGGGATCGTGTGGGCCGTGTCGCAGTAGGGCGGCGGCAGCTTGCCGGCGTGCTTCATGCGGTGGAACCAGCGGGTAGCCCGCCAGTACCACTCGAACGGGCTGCCATTGCCATTCCCGTCGCCATTTTTGTGCTGGACCTGGCCCCACAACAGCCCGCGATGGTCCTTGATCCCGCGTCCCCAGAAATCGGCCACCACAAGCACAACGTCCTCGCCCTTGCCAAGCCGCTCGGCAATCTCGGCGATGTAGGCCAACTGCTGCATGTCCCATTGGCTCCCTTTGCCAACCTTCCGCCGGCCAAAGCCGGGGCGGTTGCAGGCCAAGCCCTGCTGCCGGCGCCACTGAAGGGCCTCGGCGGTCCGCTCGCCGATCATGTCGGCCTCGAACTGGGCCAGCCCGGCAAAGAAGATGACGATCAGCCGGCCCACGGTGCTGTCCATGTCGATGACCTGGCCGCCGAGGAACTGGATCACGATGACCCGCACGCCTCGCTTGGCAAACTGTTCCAGCGTGTCGAGGATGTCCTTGGCGGTTCGGCCCAGCCGGTCCAGCTTGGTCACCACCACTACGTTGCCCGCCTTGGCGTTCAAGAGCAGCCAGCGGCCTTTGGGTCGGTGGCGAAAGTCGGTGTTGCGGCCGGAGGTGCCCAGCGGCTCGTTAAGGATGACCGGCTCGGGCAGTCCTTGGGCGGCGCAGTGCTCGCGGATCATCTTGGCCTGGACTTCGGGTGATGCCTGTTGTTTGCGGGTGCTGGCGCGAGTAATGCCGAAGACGGTCATGGCGTGGTCTCCTGGAAAGAATACGGCCGTGCGCGGGCAGCCCGCTGCTGCAAGGAGTTAGCGGAGCAGCCGGCGGGCGATCGGCGCACCCCTGCGCCCAGCCCGCGCACGACATAAGCATGATTGTTACATTCTTGGGACGGACTACCCTGCGCGCACTGGGGCGCTCACATGGTCGTTCGTCGTTGCCCCAATGCCCTAACGCCCCGGCAGGGCGAAGCCGACGCTGGATAGAGACACCTGCCCGTAGTAGCGGTCAAGCGGTTGGCGTGAGCGGAGAAGACGGTTGGGAAGCGATGAGGCGGATAGGGCGTGTCCACACAAGAGCCGTCGCTCGTCGGGCTTACGGGGCCGGCGGTCAGTGTCGGTATGGTCGCAAGGTGGTTGCCGCTGTTCGACGTGGCCTGATTTCTTGAAATGCGCCTCACCTAGCCTTGTTGTCGCGTTGTTGGTATCCAGTTCGATACCCGTTTGTCTCGGTGCCCGATGCCCCTATCTGGGTGGTGCGGAAAGGAGATTGACGCGTCGTAGTCGATCTGATAGGATCAAGTCCGATCCTATCAGACCTTCTAATTGGGGTTATGGCTTTTGGTGCCTCGTCAGCTATACTGGCCTTAGGGTGCGGATTTTCGTGGTTCCTGCCGATAATTACGACACCCAAGAGCAGGATCGAACGATGTACTTCAGGTTTTCCACGAAGAAGACGGTGCAGGCTGCCGCCGTATTGCTGAACCTCGGTCGGGGCAGGATGGACTACCTACGCCTGTTGAAGCTTCTCTACATCGCGGATCGAGACAGCATCGCACGCACCGGTCGCCCCATCATCGGGAACCGAACCGTTGCGATGAAAAATGGTCCGCTCCACAGCGAAGTCTACAACCTCATAAAAGGCGAACATATTGATGCACCGTTGTGGTCGGAGCACATTCGGAAGGAAGGTTACGAAGTCGAGCTAGTGAATGATCCTGGCGTCTCAGAACTGTCTGCCGCTGAAGTACGGGTTCTCACTGAGGTATCTGACCGGTTTGCCCTGGTAAGCGAATGGGACATCGTGGAGGCAACGCACGATTTCCCCGAGTGGGCGAAGAACTGGCCTAACGGAGAAGGCAACACTTCCCACACAATTCCGTTTGAGGATATCCTTGAGGCGGTCGGCCTGTCGGCCGAGAAAGATGCCATTCTCGACGAAGCCCGAGAAGATGCTGAGAGAGATCGGCTGTTCATGCGAGCTCACAGCCACGTACAGCCACAAGCGGTATAGAGAATGGCATGGAAGCCGGTGATACATTTCGCTTTGGGCACGGCCATCTGCAAGTCGTTATCTCTGATCCCAGCCTCGATCGGGAGAAGGTAGTCATTGTGAACATGACTACCGATCGCGGCAAAGACCCTGCTTGCATTCTGATACCCGGCGATCATCCTTTCGTTAAGCACAACACGTCGATACGGTACGATAAAGCCAGAATCGCGGCCGACAAGGAAATCGAATGGTTAATATCAACATCCGCGGCGACGCGAGAGGAAGCCGTGTGTGACGCGGTTCTCGAACGTATTCGCCGCGGTGCTGCCGTGACGGCTGAAATCCCATTCGGTTGCAAACAAGTATTGATAAATCAGGGCCTAATTGAGCCATAGTGCCTTTCGGCCGCGTGCTCGTCAGGCGCGATGCGACGGGCTCGCCCTCATATCAAGCCTTCACAGTCGAAACGCAATCTTTCGACTGCCACTTCCGAGCCGTCGGCCGGAGCCAGGTCTTGTTGGCCCGGCAGACAGTCCATGCCCGAGAGGAGCATGGTCTGCCGGGTATTTTGGAGTTCCTGGCCGCGCCAAGGCTTGGGCATCGGCCGCGTCTGTTCAAGCTGCCAGCGGGCTTCCACCTCTTGCTCTTCAGGGCTTGGGCTAATGACGCCTCTGCTCATGCGGCTACCTCCCTGGTTCGGTGCAGTTCGATGGCCGCCCCCAAGGCGGTCATGGCCCGACGCATCGAGTAGTTATTCTGCCGCCAGCCCAACTGGTCTATGCCTTGGGGCAGGGGGATGTCGGGACCGACTTCGCGCTGCCAAATCCAGGCCAGCCGCTCTTGGCAGGCTTCGGCGAAGGTCGGGCCGGCCGAGAAGGGGAACACGTCGAACCGCTGCAACAAGGCTTCGTCCAGGCCGCTGGCGTCGTTGCTGGTGGCCACCACGATCAGCCGCTCGGGCATGTGCTGCTCGCCAAGCTCATCTTTTAGGGCGGCGTTGACGTGCTTGCTCACGATCAACCCCAATTCCTCGACCAGGAGCACGTGCCACCGGCTGCCGGTCATGGGCCGCAGCCGGAAGGTCTGGCCGAACAGGCGGCGGACCTCGTCGATGCTCAGGTTGCTGGCGGAATACTCGACCAGCCCGGAGAACGGGCAGATGCCGAGGTCGTGGATCAGGGCCTTGGCCGCCGCCGATTTGCCGACGCCGCCGCGGCCCTCGAACAGCAGGCAGCAGGGGTAGGGCGCTAAAGCCAGTCGTTTCAGCTTGCGGACGATGGCCGGCTGCCCGACCACTTCGTCCAGGGTCACGGGTTGGTACTGTTGGGAAAGTCGCATCGTCGTCTCCTCGAATTAAGAATGGCCAACAAATGCCGGTTCACTTCTCTGGCATGTTTGGATCAGTTCCACCGGCAGCCCGAGCACGGCAAAAATCTCCACGTGGGAGCGTGGCGTGTTGCGACAGGCCGCCAGACGGAAGGCTTTGCGAAAAAAGGCTGCCAAGCGGAAGGCTTAGCGGTGAGAAGGGTTCCGATCCCATCCGTGAGCACACGGCCCCCTCCAGAGACTGCTGCGCCACGCAGTTTCGGGCCGGGTGCAACTGACTACCGACGGATAACACCATCCGTCAAGGCAGGATTTACTGATCGGACATGGAGCGTGGAGCCGCTGTTGACGAGTTGGCTAACTAGGTTTTGTCGGAAAACGGCTAATGACACGTTAAGCGAAGGTATCGGTGGATGAAAGCCATTTTGAGCATGCCGGCGAAGTTCTTGGCGGTTTTCTCGAATCGCGTGAAGATTCGTCGGTTCTCCTTCAACCAGCCGATTAACC
>JAJYGU010000468.1 GCA_021784975.1 Planctomycetota bacterium | reverse complement strand
TCCCAGGCGCTGCGGACCCGCCAAGGGCGGTCGTAGCCGTAACCCATCACCACCAGTGGCAGCCCGAGCTTCGATGCCAGGTAGACGCAACCAGGGGCCAGCTTGCGTCGCGGACCGCGGGGACCGTCGGGGGTGATGGTCAAGTGCATGGAACGGCTTCGGGCCAGCATTTCGCGCAGTGCCGCCACCCCGCCGCGGTTGGTGGAACCGCGGACAAATGCGAAACCCAGGTGATAGGCCATGTGGGAGAGGATCTCGGCGTCGCGATGCCGGCTCAGGAGCATGGCCAGGTTGCAGTGTCCGCGGAGGTAGAGGGGAAAGGGAATGTACTCGTGCCAGAAGATGTAAATCTTCTGGCCGCGGCACTCGGGAAACACCGGGTCGATCAACGGATCTTCGTAGGCCACTTGATAGTCGAGCGTGCCCATCCACCAACGAACCGCCGCCGAGCCTAACAGACCGCCGATCTTGTGGATCAGGGGACTCTCAATCTTCATGGTTGACGTTTACCTGCTTCGCGGCCGAAGGGGACAGTCCCCATACCTGCCCATTCGCCGCTGAACACTTCTACCGCCCCGCCGGTCATGTAGACGTGGTTGTCGGCGGCCCACTCCAATTCCAAGTCGCCGCCCGCCAGGTGCATGAGGACGGTGCGTTGCGTGCGGCCGGTCAGCGCCCCGGCCACACACACGGCGCACGCCCCGGTACCGCAGGCAAGCGTTTCGCCCGATCCCCGCTCCCAAACCCGCATCTGCATCTCGCCGGGCGCGAGGATGCGGGCAAACTCGGCATTCACCCGCTGGGGAAAGTGGCGGTTGTTTTCCACTCTTGGCCCCACGCCGAGCACCCACTGGTCGGTCAGTTCGTCGACGAAGGTGATGCAGTGCGGATTGCCCATCGAGACACAGGTGACTTTCAGCCGGCGGCCGCGGAGGCTCAGATCGACGTCGGTTACGGCCCCGTTGGCCATGGCCGGATTAGGCCGCAGAGTGGTGGGGATGCGCTTGGCCTCCAAGATCGGCTCACCCATGTCGACCCGCACTCGTTCGACACGGCCATCGGCGACCGACAGATCCAAGGTCAGGAGGCCGCGGCCCGTCTCAATCCGCAGCCTGTCCTTGCGGCAGATGCCGTGATCGTAGACGTACTTCGCCACGCAGCGAATGCCGTTGCCGCACATCTCGGCCTCCGAGCCGTCGGCGTTGAACATCCGCATGCGGGCGTCGGCCAGCGAGCTTGGACAGATCAAGATCAGCCCGTCGCCGCCGACGCTGAAATGCCGCGGGGAGACTTGTCGCGCCAACTCCGCCGGGTCGTCGGGCAACGGTTGGCTGAAGCAATCGACATAGAGGTAGTCGTTGCCGGCGCCGTGCATCTTGGTGAATCGCATGACGAGGGATCAGGGGTCGGAGGTCAGAGGTCGGGCACGTCTTGCATTTTTCATTTTCGGTTGTTCATTTTTCAGTTCGCCCGCTCAATGAAAAATGAGAAATGAGAACTGAACAATGCAAATCCTCAGGCTTTGGGCTTTCGGGTTTTGGCTATCCCGTCAGGTCCAGCAGGCTGCCGCGTTGGCCGGTCGGGTCGCGGCTGTTCGGTGGAAGGGGGTTGCGTTTACAGCTCGTTTCGGACGAGGACGTCCAACCGGGCCGGCCATCGGCGTCGCGATCGGCCGTCTCGTGGTCCTGGCCGTCGGTTGGGCCGACGCTGGCCGCCTCGTCCGCCGTTTGTGCATAGTACGCCTCTCGCTGCCGAACCGCAAGCTCCTGCGGGCCGCGATCCGCCTCGCTCCCTTTGGCTTGGGTCGCCGGCAAACCGGCGACACTGGCAGGCAAACCACTCATCGGGCCGATGCTCATCGGATGGCTACTTTCGATTCTGGAGGTCGTTTTCGAACTGCTGCCAGGCCTGATTCAGACCGGGAAGCGCCTCGCGGCTGGGCTCGGGATTCTGCAGGGTGCCGTTGACGTGCAGCAGCATGATCTGCCGGCTGGCGGCGCTGAATAACTCGCGAACAATCGGAATATCGAACTCTCCGCGTCCCAATTTGGCGTAGAAGGTCAGGTGAATCTCGGTTTGAAAGTTCATTTCGCCGTTGCCGCGGAGGCTGATGGCGTCGCCGTTAAAGTTGATGTGGTCGAAATAAACGTGCTCGCCTTCGATGCGATAGTCAATATGTCCCGAGCTGAAGGCGTTGGCATCGGGCGGCCGGATGCTGAGGATCTTCAACAGCGAAAGCATCACCGGCAACTCGTAGATGTAGGCGTTGGTGAGCTCGATCCGGCCACGGCCGACCAACGTGTTGCGGCTGCGGCTGCTGCCGCTCAACTCGGCGGTGGCCATGATCCTCCCCATGGCTCTGGGCCGCGAGGCGGTCAATTCCTGGGCACAGCGGGCGAGATCGGCATGGTTCACCACCACGCTTAGCGCGTACCGCGGCTCGGGCCCAAAAAGCACCCAGCCGCCGCCGTAGATCGCTCCGTCGAACACGGCGGCCGCCAACGGCTGCGGCGGGCCGGCAGCCACCGCGGCCTCCGGCGGCAGGTTCCGCGGTTCGATGGCCGTGCCGAACAGCAGGCGGCCGTCCTCGATCCACAACGGACCCTTGACTTGAGTGAACAAGCAGTCCTTGTAGTTGACCGATTCCAGGTCCAGTTCCCCGCGCGAATAGGCCTGCCGGCCGTCGAAGCCGCCCGCCAAGGCCACCTCGCCGCTCACATTCGTAAGCGGAATCTCCCCGCATTGCAACGACGCCTGCTGCAAACCGACCCGCATATTCCAGCGCATCTGCAGGGGCTGGTCCGGCGATCCGTGGTGTTCAAAATCCAGCCCGCCGCGGAGATTCATGGGCGCCGACAGGTTCAGGTCGACCAACGCCTTTTTCAACCTCTCGGGCAGGGCTTGGATCAGTTCGTGGTCGGGTCGAAGCCGGTCCACCGTCAATCCGGTGAAATGCAGGTCCCAGCGGCCGTCGGGCAGAAAGTGACATTCTCCTTCCGTGGCGATCTTGACTGCACCGTGTTCCGCCTTGACGTGCTCCAGCACCAGTCGGCCGTCGCGGTAGGAGGCCGTGCACTGGAGCTTTTCCAAGCGGTAGGGAAACGATACCGGCTCGATCGAGGTCGTCTGCGGCTGCGGACGGGCCCAGACGCCGAGGCTCATCTGGTGCTGTTGGGGCAGGTAACGAATTTCGGCCGCTACGTTGACCGTGCCACGCGGCCGCATGTCCCGCCAAACCTGTTGCGCGTGTGGGCTGAGCGCATGGCACAAATCGTCGTCCAGCGGCACGCCCTTGCCCTCGATCTTCAGCAGCAACTCGTTGCCCTGAAGACCCGGGGCAAATCTCACCTCCTTGCACCACACTCGCGCCCCGTTGTGGGTCGCTTCCAAGTTGCCGGAGGACCATTGGTGATCGACAATATCCAGCTTACCGCGAACGTTCTCCAGTGGATAGGGAAACGCCTGGTAGCGCAGCCCGCAGCCGACCGAAACAATCACATAATGCTGGTGGATCGGCTCTTCCGGCCGCTCGCGCCCTAACCTGGCATAGACGGAGATGTTGCCGTGCACGTCGAGCGAGCGGACCACCGCTTGCGGCTGCGGGGGCAAGGCGGCCATCAGCCTCTCGTCCACCGGAATCTCGTCGGCCTTGGCCTCGAACCATCCGACCGGGGCGGAATCCGGATGCGACACCTCGGCGCTCAGGCTCACCGGCCGGCTCCCGCTGTAGGCGGTAAGCCGCAATCTCAGCACGTCGTCCTTCAACTCCAGCGTCCCCTGCCCCTGCTCCAGCCGGTAGGGGAACTCACGGCGCGCAAACGACACGTTCCGGCAGCGCACCGAGACCTGGGGATGCCAGACCCGGCCGTCGTAATCGAGTTGCACTTGGGCGTCCACCGTGCCCGCCGGCGAGTACTTGTGCCATTCCTCCTGCAAGGCGCGCGGCAGGATATCCAACAAGGGGCGATCCAACTCTAATTGGGACACGCTGGCGCTGAGCATCATCGGGCCGGTCAGATCGAAGCTACGACCACCACACGACTTGACCTGCAAGGTGGCTTGATTGCAATGGGCGGTGCAATCGCTGAGCAGGAAGCCCGCATTATTGACGTGTACGGTCGCGATCAACTCTGTCAAGGGGTGGGGTAGCCGCGGATCGTCCCATCGGCCACGAACCAGGCGTCCTTTCAGATCGAACCGCAGCCGAGGCGTCGCCGCCGGGTCGTAGCTCAAGGTGAAGTTCAACTCGCTTTGCCCGCGCAGTTCTCCCAGCACCGCTAATCGGCGGCAAAGCGGGTCGGGCAGCGTCGCCCGCAACTCCGGCGAGATGTCCAATCCCTCCACTTGGCCGCCAATGGTGTACCTCGAAGCGGTCAAATCCATGGACCCGTAAAACTCCGCGCGGCGAAAGTGATCGCCGGTCAGTGCGCCGCGGACTTGCGCCCGCTTCTGCCCGCCGCCCGGCTGGCCTTCCGCCGGCGGGGTGAGGGTGAGGTTGACGTCCCGCAAGGTCAACGTGGTGGCGGATCGCTTGAGCGGATCGAAGACTTCGACGATCGCATTTTCGATAATGACTTCCGGGATGCCCGCACCGCAATGGGGCAACGGTAGCAGTTTGGCCACGCTGTAGGTGCCGTCGGGCCGACGGGTGGCCCGCAGCGTGGGGCGGCGGACGATTACGCGGTGTACCTCCGGCTCGCCGGCGGCCAAGTCCTTCAGATCCGTGGAGCACTCGAGGAACAGCTCTTCCACGCTGAGAAGCTCGGATTGCGGCCCCTCGGCGCCGGGTTCGACGATCGTCAATCCCTCCAGCCGGATGCCTTTGCCTTCCACCCACTGGGCAGAGCGGATGCCAACCTTCAGATGGCCGTAATGCTGGGCAATCTTCAGTTGCACCTGACGGCGGATGGTGTCGTCAATGCGGTGGTAGAAGTACCAGGCCGCCGCGCCCCCCGCCACGACCGCCAGCATCAGGCCCCACTTGAAGCAGAACCAGCAGAAATTGACGACGCGGGTGAAAATCGGCACAACCCTCCGTGGTTGCGGGACCGGTGGCCCATCTCGCCAGCGCGATGGCACTTTAACAGAGTCGGTCCATCGGTGGCCGCGATTATCGCAAAATCCCCGATTTGGGGATACGTGAAAAGTCAGTGGGGAACCCTGCTGGCTGTATCACCCGTTCGTTGCGGCGTCGGTGGGACTTGGTAAGTTTGGGGCTCCGGCTAGTTTACTTGCTTGGGGTAGCTTGTATACTCATTTCGTGGCCCGGCAGCATTGCTAGCATACCCCTGAGAAAAATTCCTGTCGGGTAAGGCAGCGAATGTGTACACCTTTTTCACGGGAGAAGGATTATGTCGAACCTGCCGGACTATATCGCGTCCGCCAAACCGATTCCGCTGAGCAGCCGCGCGGCCTGGTACAAGACCATCGCGCCGACCTACGCCGGTGTGATGCTGTGGTTCGTGTTTTGGGACTATCTTGTGCCGGGCGAGGGGACGCCCGGTGGCATACTTTCGGCCGGAATTGGCACCGCTTTGATCGGACTTCTGGCGGCTGCCCTAATCTGCCACTTTCTCTTCTACCTGGTGCCCGGACTTCTGGGGATGCAGACTGGGCTGCCCTTGTACGTGGTAGGCGCCTCAACCTACGGCGCGCGCGGCGGGTTATTTATGCCGGGCCTGTTGATGGGTCTGTTGCAGTTTGGCTGGCTGGCGGTCAACGGCTCGGCGGTGTCGAGCGTCTTGTGCCACTGTTTCAAAATAGGGCTGGAATCCGGCGGTATCAAAGTGCAAATGCCTGGGTTCTGGCATGGCAGCCTGGCTACCATCTTCATTTTCTTGGCGGCGTTCGTGGGCCTCAAGGGCATTCAGTACGTGGGACGGGTGGCAACCTGGCTACCGCTTATTCCCTTGGTCGTGCTGATCGTCCTGGTGGCAAAGACTGCCGGCGGCCTGGCCGAATTTACTCCCGAGAAGGTCATCGCGCCGGCAGTCGCAGCAGCCGGTAAGGATGCGAGCCACGTTGGTCCGGTAGCCGGGGCGCTCGGCCTGTGGGGAGTGATCGGCGTGCTGTGCACTTACGTCGTCGGCTTCTTCGCCACCGCCGGCGCCGCCGGGACCGATATCGCCGCCAACGCGCGGAAAGAACACGATGTGCAGTGGGGTGGGCTGGTCGGCATCGTACTGGCTACACTCATCGCGGGGGGGGCGGCGATCCTTGTCATCGCCGGCGTCTACGGCGGTTACCAGGGTGCCGGCGCACACAATTTGATTGCCCCGGCCCATTTCGGAATAATCTACAAACCGGTGGATCTGCTGGGCGACATCGTGGGAGAAAAGACCGCAAATCTAGCCATGATTGGCCTGGCGATCTCATCATTCCCTGGCGGCTGTTTTTCCGCGTTCATCGCCGCCAACAGCTTCAAGACGACCATGCCGCGGTTCAATTCGCTGCTCTCGGTGGGTATTGGCGCACTGGTTGCCGCAATCCTGGCGACCACTGGTATCGCGGACAAGGTGATTTGGGTGTTCAAGCTGATTGGCGCATCTTTCGGCCCGGTTTGCGGGGCGATGCTGGCCGACTATCTGCTGGCCGGCAAGAAATGGAATGGACCGCGGGCCGGCTTCAATCCGGCGGGCTGGCTCTCCTGGCTCGTCGGATTCGGCGTGGGGGCCTTCAACCTGGTGGTCGAGATCTTGCTGCTACATCCATGGGCCACGCAGGCCATCCCGAACCTGAGCGTAATGAAGGGCTACGTCCCCTGCCCGCCGGTCTCGGCCTTTGTGGTCGGCTTTGTGCTTTACGTACTGCTTTCGGTTCTCGGAGTGAAGACGCGCACGCTCGACATGCCGCCTCAGCCGGCGTCGTAGGCCGGATCATTCGCGTGGACCGTGGGGCGTGGAACGCGGAGGCGCGAGGGCGGAAAGAAAGGCTGAGTTCGGAGGGCGGAAGGCGGAAGGACGAAAACCCTCATCCCTCCCCCTTCCGAACTCCGCCCTGGTTGATCCCTCCGCACTTTCAACTCCGCCCTTCCAACTCACGCCCCACGGCCCACGCCCCACGCTGTCTGACACAACCGGCAGAACCCGTCTCCTCGGCAAAATCTCCCTCCTTAACCGCGCGGTATCTTCGCCACACTCGGTAGCCGCCGAAGGCCGCCCGTAAAGTGGGCCCGAGAACGGCCGGGTTGACTGCAAACGGGTCGGGCTGGTCCCCGATACAGTGATAGGACCCTGCGCGGAGTGTCGCGGACCGCCGCCCTTTCCCGGCTGGCAACCGACTCCGCCGAGCGGCCCGCATGCCGCCATTCTGGCCGGACAACCCTGCCAATCACATCGGCGGAAGCGGAGAGCATCGTGATCGACCCAGCAGTCAAAGTCGCCATGGCGGCGTGCATCTTGATGGCGGGGATCTGTGCGGCGATGATGTTCCGTCATGCCTCACAATTGGCTGCCGGACCCCAAGCCCAAGCCCGATCGCCGGGCCGCGCCTCCGCGCAACTGCTGATCCGTCATCGCGCCGGCTCAGTCCGGTTGGCGCCGGCCGGGCAGGATCAGCCGCCGGAGGCTGGCTCGATCACCCTGCCACCCACCGATGATGGGCCGCATGCTACTACGGTGGTTGTCCCGTCGGACCCGGGCGAATCGCCGCCACCACTGGCCGATTCGTATCCCGAGCCCGTCCCCTCGGCGAGTTGGGGCGTCTCAATCAACATGCTCATGCCGGTGACCGTTCCCCCGAAGGACGGCTGGCGGACGCACACCGTCGTCGACGGCGACACCCTGGCGTCGCTGGCCGAACGTCTCTTGGGTTCGGCGGACCGGGCCAAGGAGATCCTGGCGGCCAATCGCCAGGTGCTCGCCGATCCGCGGCTCTTGCCGATCGGTACCGAACTAAAGATCCCCCCCCGTCGAGCAATCACGGCCCGCTGATCGTAGAAGCGGCGTCTCGCCGCTTTTTGCTGCGTTTCGTAGAAGCGGCGTCTCGCCGCTTGCTGCCGCTCTTATCCGAGCTGGTCCAAAAGAATGGCCTCGTCGGCCAGCAAAACAGGAATGCCGTCGAGGATTGGATAGAGCAAAGCCTTGTCTTGCCGTACCAGGCCGCCGCTAATCGGCTGGTTGACGGTCCGGCCACCGCAGTTCACCACTCCCCCGGCGGCAATGGCCCGATTCAGCCTGGACGTCAGTCGGCTGTCGGCCGGCGTCAACTGGCTATGGTCCTTCGGGCAGACGAGGAGCTTCAGCAACCCTTTGTCGATCATCGCTTCCCGCGGCATACCGGGGTACCTCTGGAAAGCCACTAGCATGCGCCCTCGCAACGCCTTTGACAAGCCCTCGGGCGGTCGCGCGCAGCCCGGCGGCGTCCAGGGCGCCAGCCTTTCGATCCGAGGGTTTCACTGGGCCGTCGGCAGGGTGACCCGCGAGCGGCGACGGGCCGGCTTGGCCGACGTCCACTCTTTGGTCAGGGTCTCGAAGACCTCGGGCGACTCATAACGGATGACGTTCTTGCCCTCGGGCATGGGGCCGATCAGCCCGCGAAACACCGGGAGACCGCGAAGTCCCAGGTCGGTGCTACAATCGTCGACGCCGATCTGGCAGTGCCGTTTCAAGAGGGCTTCTTGTGAGTCGTAATCACGGATTCGTAGCTGGCCGTCGCTCCCGCGGGTGACAATGCGATAAGTATCCTTGGGCATGCCGGATATCCAACCTTCTCAAAGGTGCCTGTCGGCGTTGCGGCTCCAGCCGCCATCGACATAGTGTTGCCATCTGCTTCCTCCGTGCTCTATCCGGGGTATCGGTCCGCCGGGAGGACGGGCCGAAGACAATTCGGCCGCGCCGGCACGGCAGGGGCATCCGCAAGAACTGCCAGATTATGCATCCCAGCCACCCTCGCTACCACCCGCTCCGTGCCCGCCCCGGCGGGGGTCGGACAGCGACGATTGCACCGGCTGTGCGACGGGCCGAGGGATGGTTGCGACCGGCAGGGCGGCACAAGGATGGGGGTTGTGGGGGGACGCGACTCTGCCATACAATGGGAGTAGGTCGGTGTTATTCTTTATTGTGTTCTCGCCGGCCTGAGGCATCTTGCATGCCGCCCGTATTTTTTGTCGCATTATCCAGGTTATCGACTCCCCCGGCATGGCACTCTTGAACGTTGACCAGATCGCCCAGCGCGCGCTTGACCTGGGCCTCCTGGAGGATCGCCAGTTGCAGGAGGTCTGGGCGTCGTTCGGCAGACGGAATGTCTCGCTGAACGATTTTCTCCAAACCCTGGTCCGCCGAGCTTATCTGACCAACTATCAGGTGGAGCGGCTGATCCGCGGCGATCGTACCGGCTTCTTTTACGGAGACTACAAGGCACTCTATCTGGTGGGTAGCGGTACATTCGCCAGGGTATTTCGGGCCGTCCAGCAGAAGACCGGGCAGGTAGTGGCCCTGAAAGTCCTGCGGAGCCGTTATTCGGAGCATGTCGCCCAAGCCAACCAATTCTTGCAGGAGGGGCGGGTCGGTTGCACTCTGTCGCACCCCAATATCGTCCCCGTCTACGAAGTGATCTCGGACGGCAAGAATTGCTTTATGGCGATGGAGTTTATCGAGGGGCGGAACCTCCGCGAGTTCGTGCGGATTCGCAAGAAGGTCGAACCCGCCGAAGCCACTCGGCTGATGATCGGCATCGCCGACGGCATGCGCTACGCCTTCGAACACGGCCTGACCCACCGCGATCTGAAGATGAGCAACATTTTGGTCTCCAGCCGGGGAGAGGCCAAGCTGGTGGATTTCGGTTTGGCCGGGATGGACGACACCCTCAAAGAGGACATTCGTGCCGATCTGCCGAACGTGCGGACCATCGATTACGCCGCGCTGGAGCGGGCCACCGGGGTGCGAAAGGGCGACACCCGCAGCGACCTCTATTTCCTCGGCTGCATCTATTACAACATGCTCAGCGGCAAGCCGCCGCTGATCGAGACCCGCGATCGAACCTGGCGGCTGAGCAAGCAGCGCTTCGTCAATATCGTGCCCATCCAGAAATTGGAGCCTTCGCTCCCCTTGGCGGTCACTTTGGTAGTGAACAAGGCGATGATGTTCGATCCCTCCCGCCGCTATCAGTCGCCCTCCGCCATGCTGGCCGACCTTCGCCAGGCCGCCAAGCATCTGGCGGCGGGAACCGACGTTCCCGGGGCCGCCGGCCTCGAAGCCCAAGCCGCGAACCTGGCCGCCGCCGCGGCGCCCGTCGAGGAGCCGGATCGCTGGGTGATGGTGGTCGAATCGGATGTGCCGATGCAGGACCTCTTCCGCGATGGTTTCAAGCGGGCGGGGTATCGCGTGCTCATGACCAGCGATCCGTGGCATGCCGCCAGTCGGATTGAACAGAATCCGGCGGCTGCCGACTGCATGATTGTCAGCGCGCAGTTCCTCGGCGAAACGGCCCTGCAGATGTTTAACCAGTTGGCCGAGAATGAGAAAAATAAGCAGCTTCCGGCCATCCTATTGCTCGATGCCAGCCAGCGTGATTGGGCGTCGCAGGCGGTCACCGCGCCGCACCGCTTGGTGCTGCCGCTGCCGTTGAGCATGAAGCGGCTCTTGGCCGCCGTCGACCGGCTTCTGTCGGCAACGCCCCAGGCCGGCCCGAGGCGAATCGCGCGGGAGGTGGTGGTGCGCGCCTCGGGCCCTCGGTTGACGCCCCCTCCCGCGACCCTATAATGGGCTGTGAGAGAGGTCTTATCCCGCCAGATCAGGAGATTGGCTGTGCAGCACGTCAAAGAATTGTCCGACCGCGATTTTCAGAGTGAAGTGCTTCAATCCCAGGAGCCGGTGCTGGTGGATTTCTGGGCCCCCTGGTGCGGGCCGTGCCGCATGATTGCACCGGTGATCGAGGAGTTGGCCGCCGAAAACGCCGGAAGCCTGAAAGTAATGAAGCTAAACATCGACGACAGTCCGGATACGGCCGCTGCTTACGGTGTCAGCAGCATTCCCACCGTGATGATCTTCAAGAACGGTGATGCGGTGGAACGGTTTGTGGGTGTTCAGCCCAAAAGTCGCCTCCAGCAGGCGATCGATCAGGTAAGAACCTGAAGCACCGCCATCTTCTCCATTTATCCCGTTGTCCCGGCTCACGCCAGGATCCGCAGAGGGGGAATTGTGGGCCCTGAGATTTCCACTTCGGGTCAACTTCCGCGAGCCCGCTGACGATGATGGAATCTGGGAAGAGTCTACCGGCTGCGCAGCCTTTGACGGGCCGCCGAGCCGATTGTTCCAGGCGGGCATTGGCGTATGTCCAAGTCGGACCCCTCGGTGTGCAACGATCAGGCGGGGAGGTCGCCACCCGCCAAAACCAATCGTTCCGGCAACCGGAGGGTGGATCCTCCCCATTCGACCGGAGGCGGTCCAGCCGCAGAAGCATCCCCCCGAATCCCGACGGCGCCCCGAGCCGTCCCCGAGGTGCTGCCCGACTCCGACCTGATCAAACTCCAGGCCGAGCAACTCGGCGATCACCTTCGCCAGCGGCAGGAAGAACTGGATCACCGCGAGGCCGAATTGAACTCCCTGGCGGCCCGCTTGGAGTCTGACGCCCGCTCGGCGCGGCTGTGGCTGAACGAACGCGA
>JAJYGU010000368.1 GCA_021784975.1 Planctomycetota bacterium | reverse complement strand
CGGCCAATTATGTGGCGGTGGGCAACTCGAAGGGGTTTTCGATCGCACTGGCCGATGCTCCGATCGATTTCCGCGGCCCGTGGGTCACTGGACCGGCGATGTCGTTGCTGGATATCGAGAAGAAGACCGGACCGCATGACGGCGGCTTCTACTACGCTATGACAGACGGATCGGTGCATTTCAGCCTGGAGAGCGGTATTGTCTGGCCGGATTTGCAGTGGTGAACGGCAGAACCCGCTGGCTGGGTGCGCAGAGCGGGGCAGCCCCATTTTTGTGACCGGGCACCATGCGCCGCATGATCGCCGCAAGAATCGGGACAGTCCGCCGCGGTCATGCATCCCCAACCGGCTCGATCACCACCGCGGTGCCGTAGCAGAGCACTTCGGTGGCCGAGGCCTTGTCTCCGCCCACGTCGGCGGCATCATATCGCAGCCCGACCACCGCGTTGGCCCCGAGTTGGGTAGCGTGTTCGATCAGCAAGTCATAGGCCTGCTGACGGGCCTGCTCGCACATCTCGGTGTAGGCCCCGATGTTGCCGCCGATGATGTTCTTCAGGCCGCCCAAAATGCCTTGCCGGATCGTCGGCGACCGGACAATGATGCCGCGGACGATGCCTTTGTACTCGACGATGCGGTAGCCTTCGATCGTATAGGTGGTGGTGACCGGAACGTGCATGGCTGTCAGAGGTCAGGACTTAGGGGTCAGAGGTCAGGGATCAGGGATCAGAGATTAAGGACTGAGATTCGAGCCCAATTTGCCTTTTGCATCTTCCATTTTTCGTTTGTCTCCGCGTCGCCGTAGCGTTCCGGCCCCTTCAAAACACTCTTGCCAACGCCCCGCCGTCGACGACCAGCACCGTGCCGGTAATATAGCTGCCGGCCTCGCTGGCCAGCAGCAGCGCGGGTCCGGCCACCTCCTCCGGCCGCCCCCAGCGATTGAAGGCGGTCCGTGCGGCCAGGGCTTCCTTCTGCTCGGGGCTGAGGATGGCCATCGGCATGTCGGTGAGGATCGGACCCGGCGCCAGGCAATTGACGGTGATGTTGTACGGCCCCAGGTCCAGCGCGCATGCCCGCGCCAGGCCGAGCAAGGCGGCCTTGGCGGCCGAATAGGCGTTGCGGCCCGGCGTGCTGGCCAGGCCCATGATCGAGGAGAGAAAGAGGACCCTGCCCCAGCGCCGCCGTTTCATGTCGGGTACGATGGCCCGCGTCAACGCCATGGCGGCGGTTAAGTTGATTTGCAGCAGCCGATCCCAATCGTCGTCGCGGATCTCGTGGATCGCCTGGGGCAGGTTGGCCCCGGCATTGTTGACCAAGATGTCCACCTTGCCCATCGTCCGCAGCGCGGCGTCGGCCAGACGCAAAACATCGTCGCGGATGGTCAGGTCGGCGGCCAGATACGCGACACGCGTGTTTGCAGCTCGGCGAATTTCCGCGGCCGTCGCGGCAAGCTCGTCCTCGTGCCGGCTGCACAGAAACAGTTCGGCGCCGGCCTGAGCGAAGAGTGTCGCAATGGCCCGGCCGATTCCCTTGCTGCCGCCGGTGACCAGGGTCGTGCGGCCGGTGAGATCGAAGATGGTGTCTTTCATACCCCTTACAGTGCCTCGCACACCAGGTCGCCGACCTGGGTGGTGGTGTAGCCCATCTTGCCGGCGGCCTGGCTTTTCATCTTGGTGCCGGTGACGGTTTGGATGGCATTGATCACCCGGTTGGCCGCCTTCTCGTGCCCGTTTTGTTCCAACAGCATGGCGGTGGCGCTGATGGCGGCGATGGGATTGATCTTGCCGGTGCCGGTGTACTTCGGGGCGCTGCCGCCCATCGGCTCGAACATGCTGGTGCCGCCCGGCTCGGGATTGATGTTGCCGCCGGCGGCCACGCCCATGCCGCCCTGCAAGATGCCGGCCAGGTCGGTGATGATGTCGCCGAACATGTTGGTGGTCACGATCACGTCGAAGTATTCCGGGTTCTTGACCATCCACATGCAGCAGGCATCGACGTGATTGTAGTCGGCCTGGATGTCGGGATATTCCTGGGCCACCTCCTGGAAGGTCCGCCACCAAAGGTCATGCCCGAAGGTCAAAACGTTCGTCTTGGCGACCAGCGTCAGCCGCTTCTTCTTGTTCCGCTTGCGGGTCAGGTTGAAGGCCCAGCGGATGCAGCGTTCGCAGCCCTTGCGGCTATAGATGGCGATCTGGGTGGCCACTTCGTCGGGCGTGTTCTTCTTGAGGAAACCGCCCATGCCGACGTACATGTCTTCGGTGTTCTCGCGGACGACGATAAAGTCGATGTCGTCTGGCCCCTTGCCGGCCAGCGGGGTCTCCACGCCGGGAAAGAGCTTGACCGGCCGCAGGTTGATGTACTGATCGAAGCGGAACCGCAGTTCCAAGAGCAGACCTTTTTCCAGAACTCCCGGCGGCACGTCCGGATGACCCACCGCGCCTAGCAAAATAGCCGGAAACTTGCGGAGCTCATCAAAAGCGCCGGGCGGGAGGATTTCGCCGGTCTTCAAGTAGCGCTGGCCGCCATAATCAAAATCGGTCAGTTCGTACTGGATGCCTTCCAAGGCGGCTACCGCCTTCAGTACCTTCACCCCCTCGGCGGCCACTTCGGGCCCCGTGCCGTCGCCGCCGATGACGGCCACCTTCAAGATCTCGTTGCTCGGCATAATCTCGTTGCTCATGGGAAATATCGAACGGTTCGCGGAACGGCATACTTGCTGCTCGGCAGAGCCTAAATCCTAGCAGCCCGGCGGCAGAGCGACAAGCGGCTCGACGCTGGAGGGGATTATGCACGCAGCACGTAGGGTGGGTCGAGCGCAGCGAGCCCCACCGAGACCGTGGAGTCGAGGTCTCGCAATTAGTTCGAGCTGAAGTCGAAGACCTTGGCGGCCTCCCGCGCCAGCGGGTTCCTGGCGAACTTCTTGCGACACTCCGGGCAGAGGTCGAACCGCAACTGCTGATAGACGTCGTCGCCGACCTGATCGCTGTCGGAATCTTCCAGGCGCTCCAAGATGTCCTGGATTTCCTCGAGGTGGTCGCGATCGTCTTCCTCGCCGTCGGTGGTCGGATCGAAGGCCGCATAGACCTCGATCTTGACGACGTAACGGAGATCATGCTCAGGATCGAGATCCCGCTTGCACAGATCGCATGAGTATCGGATCATTTCCCCGCTCTCCGTAAAATCTGGGCGAAGGCCGACACGCGAAAGACAGACTGCACTCCCGATATCTGTATCCTAATGCGGGGCCACTAACGCTGACAAGCCGAGTCGGGACAAAATTTATTTTTTTCAAGCCCGGCAGACGGAACTCAAAGCCGGCGACTGGCTCCGTTTTGGCCGCCTTCGACATACCACGGCTGGCAACTGCCGTCGGCGAAAACGGCGCCTGTCCCCTCCGTGCCACCGCGACCCTGGTATTATGGGAAAGGATCGAGTAAAATCGAATGCACCTTCAGTAGGGGGCTCGACGTGCAAGCCGTTCAAACCGCCGGACCGCGCACCGCGCGGGCTCATGGCCCGCGGCGAGAGCCTTCTGTTGACGACTCGCCGCCCGCCCCCGCCGGCTCGGGGTTGTCGTGCAGCGTGTTGGTGCTCAACCGCTTGTACATGGCGGTTCATGTAGTGAACGTGCGGCGGGCCTTCGGCTTGCTCTGCCGCGAACTGGCCGAAGTGATCCATCTGGAAGAAGGGAAATTCGCCACCTATTCCTTTGAGTCCTGGCGGGAAATCAGCGAATTGCGCGCCGAGATCAAGCTGGCCGAGGACGACTGGATCCGGGCAGTGAACTTTGAGATCCAGGTGCCGCGGGTGATCCGTTTGCTCAGTTTTGATCGCTTGCCGAAGCAAAAGCTGCACCTGAACCGCCGCAACGTGCTGGCCCGCGACGGACACCTCTGCCAGTATTGCGGGCGTCACTTCGCCGCCCACCTGTTGAGCATCGATCACGTGGTGCCTCGCAGCCGCGGCGGGGAAACCACCTGGGAGAACGTGGTCTGCGCCTGCCTGGCCTGCAATGTACGCAAAGGCGGCCGCACCCCCCACGAAGCCCGCATGAAGCTCATCCACGCCCCGGCTCGTCCCAAACGCAATCCCATGCTGATGTTGAAGCTCACCAATCCCAAGTACAAGAGTTGGGCCACTTGGCTCGATGGCGTGCACTGGGAGGTCGGGGCCAAGGAATAAGCGGGTTGGAGCAATCGGTCAATTCCAACCTACAACCCCTTGGCAGCTAAAGACTTGCAGATATGTTTTTGGAGATAGGGCTGCTGAGCCCACGCCGTTAACTGGATGAGTGCGCTTGCGTTGCCGCAGCGGTCAACCCAGCCCGCCGGTCTTTCCGAGGCTGACTTGTTTCTTTCCCCCGTTCTATTTACAATCGGCTAATAGACGGGGTTGTAGCCTGCCATCGGGTTTCGGCGTGCATCCGCGGCTCTCCACGGAGGGAGAGCGGCTCGAGGCGTCGCTTTTCATGAGAGGACGACTGCGTGGGACTCTCGGAGATCGACCGCAACCTCCTGGAACGCTGTCTGCAACGGAAGCCGAGAGCGTGGGAGGACTTCGTCGACCGATTCATGGGGCTGATCGTCCACGTGGCCAATCACACGGCGCGGGCGCGGAGCGTGCGCCTGACGCCGGCCGATCGCGATGATCTGTGCGCCGAGGTCTTCCTGACCGCTCTGAAAAACGACTTTGCGGTGCTGCGCGCCTTTCGCGGCAAGAGCAGTCTGGCCACCTACTTGACGGTAGTGGCGCGACGGGTGGTGGTCAAGGAATTGCTGGCGCGGATGGCCACCTCTCGCTTGGCGGAAGGCAACGGCGTGCATTCGGCCCAGGGCGTCCCTGATCCGCACCCGACCGTCGAGCAACAACTGGCTGACCAGGAAGAAGTGCAACGTTTGCTGAGCAGCTTGCAGGGCGCCGAGGCGGATATCGTCCGCATGTACCACCTGGAAGGCAAGAGCTACCAGGAGATCAGTTCGGCGGTGGGGGTGCCGGAAAACAGCATTGGTCCGGTGCTCAGCCGTGCCCGCAGCAAGATGCGCCACTTCGGGGTGGATTCCGCCGCCCGCTGAGATTCTCCGTTCCGTCCCCGCCGATCATGCCGCCCGGCAGCCTGCGATTTGTTGTGGCGCGGCCGGGGACTGGCTCCGTTTTCGCCGTCCTCGACGTAACCGTGGTAGGAACCGCCAGCGGCGAAAACGGTGCCTGTCCCCTTCGTCCGCCGGCGGCCTGCGATTTGTTGTTGCCTGGCCGCGGGGGTGCTACAATAGCCGGCGTGTACGGCATTGGCGTCGGTTTTGGCTTCTTCGGCCGCTATTTTGACACCCGGTTGTTCCTGCGAGAGGAGAGAAGACAATGTGCTTGCGAACCTGCCTGTCCTCGATGGTTGGTAGCCTGTTGTGGTGCTCCTTGGCGTGTGCCCAGGGCACGGCCCCGGCGGGCGGTTTCAATGGGCTGGAAATGAATTTGGGAAGCCTGCCGCGATTGTCGAGTGCCAAGTCGCGATCGATTAGCGCCGAGAACTTTACCGGCGAGAAGGGCAAGGGAGGCATGGCCACCGAGGGCACCGGCAAACACGCCGCCCGCGAGCTGGGCCAGACCTGGAAGGTCTCGCCCTCGATCGACATTAAGGGAAAATCAACCTTCACCTTGGCCGACATCCAAGGTCCCGGCGCGATTCAGCAGATTTGGATGACGCCGCCCATCCACAAGACGCGGCTGCTGATTCTCCGTTTCTATTGGGACGGCGAAACCGAGCCCTCGATCGAAGCTCCGATCGGTGATTTCTTCGCTTGCGGCTGGAACAAGTTCTGCCAGATCAATTCGCTGCCGGTGTGCGTCAATCCCAGCAGCGGTTTCAACTGCTACTGGAACATGCCGTTCCGCAAGAGGGCCAGGATCACCGTCGAGAACATCGACGACAAGCCCATCGTCCTCTACTATCAAATCAACTACACGCTCACTCAGGTGCCCGCCGACGCGGCCTATCTGCACGCGCAATTCCGCCGGGTCCACAGACTGCCGGCCAAGCAGGTTTACACGATCCTGGACGGCGTCCGCGGCCGCGGTCAATACGTCGGCACCTATCTGGCCTGGGAAGTCCACAGTCCCGACTGGTGGGGCGAAGGGGAGATCAAGTTCTACCTCGACGGCGACCAGAAATTTCCCACCATCTGCGGCACGGGCACCGAAGACTATTTCTGCGGCTCCTACGGCTTTGAAAACCCGGAAACCCATCTCTACCAGACCTTCAGCAGCCCATACAGCGGCATGCCGCAGGCCCTGCCCCCCAAGGTCATCAACCTGCCCGGCCAACGCTTCGGCCTGTACCGCTGGCACATTGCCGATCCGATCCGTTTTGAAAAGGACTTGAGGGTGACCATCCAGGCGCTGGGGTGGAAATCGAAAGGGCGCTATCTGCCGCTGGAAGACGACATTGCCTCGGTGGCCTACTGGTATCAGACCGAGCCCCACGCCAGGTTTCCAGCCTTCCCGTCTAAGCAAGACCTGCTGATCAAACCGATCAAAGTCGAGAAGCCGGCCAAGAAGTCCGCGGCCAAGAAAACCGAGGGCAAGAAAAAGGCGGCCAGGGAGGACGTGCAAAAGAAGGGATGAAAGACCCAGAGGCCACGAAAAAGTGATCGTTACGCCGACCCACGCTGGTTTGACTGTGAGAAGCAAAAATGCTGAGACTGCCTGCCACCCGTCGCGAGTTCTTGTGTTCCAGCCTTGCCTTGGCGGCCGGGAGCGCTGTGCCCTGCTGGTTTGCGGATGGGCGGGTGCGTGCCGCGGAAACGCCCTCCCGGCACGACCGGCGGCGGGTGGGGGCGATCGGCGTGGGCGGACGCGGCACCTATGTTGCCCAATGGGCGGCGAAGTTCGGCGACATCGTGGCCGTCTGCGACGCCGACCTGGCTCATGCCGATGCCGCCAGAGCGGCCTTCCACGGCAAGCCGGATGTATATCAGGACTATCGCCGGCTGCTGGACCGTAAGGACCTCGACGTGATTGTCAACGGCACGCCCGACCATTGGCACACTTTGATCAACATCGCCGCCTGCCGGAGCGGCCGGGACCTGTACGCCGAAAAGCCGTTGACGTTGACCATCGACGAAGGCAAGCGATTGGGTAAGGTGGTGGAGGAAACCGGACGGATCGTGCAAGTGGGGACCATGCAGCGCAGCGACCGGCCCTTCCAAACGGCGGTGGAATTGGTCCGCAACGGCCGCATCGGAAAGCTGAAACAGGTGTGGGTCGCCTTGCCTTACTACACCGCGCAGGGCGGGCCGTTTCCTACTGAGCCGGTGCCGAAGACCCTCGATTGGGACCTTTACCAAGGCCAGGCGCCCCAGCACCCCTATTGCCGGCAGCGGACCCACAGCAATTTTCGCTGGTGGTACGAGTACGCCGGCGGGATCATCACCGACTGGGGCAACCATCACGTCGACATCGCCCATTGGGGCATGGATTGCGAGACGACCGGGCCAATCTCGGTGGAGGCCCGCGGGCTGTTCCCCAATCCAGCCGGCCCGCAATACTACAACACCCCCGACCGCTTCTTTTCGCGCATGAAATATGTCAATGGGGTGGAAGTGCTCTACTTTTCGGCCCTCAACAAGCGGGCCCGTTTCGGCGAAGTGGGCCAGCACGAAAACACGCCGCCGAAGAAGATCGCCTGGCTGTTCGGCCCGGACGTGCCCGACGAAATCCGGAAATTCGCCCGCGACGGGATCATGTTTATCGGCGACCAAGGGCGGGTGTTTGTCAATCGTGGCGGGGTGTACGGCAAGGCCGTTGACGAGCTCAAAGAGAACCCCTTGCCGGCCGGCGCCTGGCGGGTCTATCCCAGCACGGACCACATGGGCAACTTCTTCGACTGTGTGCGGACGCGAAAGCCGCCGTGCGCCCCCGTGCAGGTCGAGCATCGCACCGTCACCGCCTGCCACCTGACGAATCTCTCGATCCGCTTGGGCCGCACAATCGCCTGGGATCCGCAAGGCCAGCAGGTCGTTGGCGATGAGGAAGCCAACCGCTGGCAAACGCGCCCGCAGCGAGCGCCCTACCTGAGCCGAGGTTAGGGCGACGCCTTAACGGACTTAGGGAGGAAGAAAGGAGGAAGAAAGGGGGACAGGCGCGCTTATTGACAAGAAATCGGGATGATGATAGTCTCTGAGGATGCCGCGTGCCGCACGAGTTGCTCCGGGAGGGATGCTGTTCCACGTCTTGAATCGAGGCGTGGGCCGAAGGGGGTTGTTTTCCCAGGAGAAGGACTACGCCGCCTTTGAAGGGCTATTGGAGCAAACGCACCAGTCGCGGCCGATGCGGATAGGCGCCTATTGTCTTATGCCCAACCACTGGCACCTCGTGCTTTGGCCCGAGCGGGATGGCGATTTGGCGGCCTTCATGCAGCAGCTCACCACCAAGCACGTGCGACGCTGGCAGTTGCACCGTCGGCGAGTGGGCTATGGGCACGTGTACCAGAGCCGGTACAAGTCGTTTCCGGTCGAAGAGGAGGAGTATTTCTACCAGCTTGTGCGTTACGTGGAGCGCAACGCGCTGCGGGCAGGTTTGGCCGAACGCGCCGAGGGGTGGAAGTGGTCCAGCCTGTGGCGACGGACCTCCGGCACGGCGGAGCAAAAACAGTTGCTCAGTGCATGGCCGGTGCCCTATCCGCGAGGTTGGTGCAAATTGGTCAACGATCCACCAACGGAGGCGGAACTGGAGGCGATCCGTCGTTGCGTGGCCCGCGGCCAGCCTTACGGAGGTGAAGAGTGGGTCCGCCGAACGGCTGGAGAACTCGGCTTGGAATCGACTCTGCGAGCACCACATCGTCCGAGAAAGGTACCCGACAAGGCATGATATTCCAGATAAGCGCGCCTGTCCCCCTTTCTCATCCGATGGAGAGCGCGGTCCGCCGGGTAATCAACTTGCGGTTGGAGAAGCAAAAGGGGACATTCTACTTTTTATCTTATTGGAGATGAAAGAAGGCGATAAAATCTGCGCATGGCAAGCATTGCAAGGGCGTCGGTGGAGCGATTGGGCATGGAAGCAGGCATTCACCCTCGTGGCCGACCTCGAATCCAAGATACAAAGTAGAATGTCCCCTTTTTTCCCCTACACGGTGTGAAAACTGGTATTGGAGGATTGAGGTAGTTTAGGGCAGAAAAGGGGACATCACTGATTTCGGAGCCGGAGAAGGATGTAAATGAGTGATGTCCCCTTTTCAGGTCCTGAGGCGTGGTGGTGGATCAGCCCATCTTGGGTGCCAAGCCCACTCGACATCGATGTCGGGTGGGCGTTTTCGTAGATCCTTGTCAAGAATCCAGCCCTACGTCTCCTCAACTCAGATAGTCCGTCTGCACCTTCCATGCCACGACGATCCCGACCGCACTGCCAAGGAGACTGACCAGGAATGTCCCCATCAACCCAAAACCGAAGTAGTCGCCAGCCCACCAGCCAACGTAGCCGCCAATCGTCATCCCGATAAACATAAGCAGACGGTTCACGGTTTGGCACTTGGCGTTAGTGGGTGAAACGTTGGGGTAACGGAGGGTATCTCAGGCGGAATTCCATCAATGGTCACCGCCAGTGTCAACGTGGCGGCTTGTCGCCATCGTTCATCGGCTGATCCCTGGCGACCGACGGGCAGAAGTCCTCACTTTGTGGGCGAGGGTCTTCTCGGCGTTGCGTTTCTGTAGCTTCTTCTTTCGTCGCCAGTTGTCTCTGGCGTAGCTATGTCCTGACATTTTCTGTCTCCTCTGTAATGATGAAGCAGGAGGACTCTGGGTCTGCTTGCCGAATGTGGCGGTCAACGACACATTCTATGCCGAGCAACATGGGCAGGCCAGCGATGGCAAGGGCGAGTTGCGTGGCGGTTGGGAATCGGGCAAACGACCAAGGATGGCAGGAGTGATATCCAAGACCACCATCGGATCATTCAGGAACTTGAGGGCATGGACTACCGAGTGAAATGTGCTGGGGACTGATCGCCATCCTAAGACTGTGGTTTCTGTGACCTCCGAATGGCACGAGCCTTCTCTCTGCGTTTCACGTCCGAAGGCTTTTCATACCGCTCCCGACGCCGTAGCTCACGCTTCAGTCCGGTACGCTCCACCAGCTATGGCATTCGGGGGAGGTTGCGGGACAACGGCGGTTTGGGAGGCAGGCTCCTCAGTACCTCGCCCTGTTGCCACTCGGGTTATGGCAATTCGGCAAGGCAAGCGTAAGATTCAGATGTAACCGCTCTGAATAGCCCTATTGCTCGGTTTTTTCTCCTGCCATTGAGCCGTTTGGCTGCGGCACATGCACTAGAGAGGGCCGCCTATGAGCTTCTCAGTGGGGCTTTATCGTGATTTCGCCCGCAAGGGCGGAATCACCTTCGGCACCCTACCTGCCACGCAGTCCTGCGACTACGTTTCTAACCCGGAAGGCATACTCAGCCGGGATGAGGCGGAACACGTATCGTGGCAGCTACGCCAAACGCCGGTGATTTGTCAGGGCGTAGTCGGCAAATACGTATGGCGGCAAGAGGAAGTCTAGCAGTGTCTGGCGAAGAGGTGCAGATGAGGAACCCCACATGATTGGGGACTTGGAAAATCGCATCAATAGTCTCTTTGCAGAGATGGAGGTTGCACGGCAGCCCGACTCGTTGCTACCGTGAGGGTCTTTGCAGACAAGAGAATCAGGCAAATGACTGACTTCCTAATACAGCACATCCAGTATGTCACTCTGGCTCCGCACCCCGAAAGGAACAGCCTCGATAATCTGTTTCGACTGCTTGATAGCCTGGACGTGTTTGAGAGAGACCGGATGCTCACATGGATGTACCTTGCATTCCTCGAAGCCCCCGTAACGCAGGGAACGGCAGAGACAGAAGAAGAAAGGCTTGAGCTGCGGTACAACAAGTTCGAGGAAAAGTTCCGTCACACTGCTACAGGTGTGTTCGAGCCATTTCTAGTCCATGCGGTCGTGACCTATACCCTGGCTTACCTTCGAGAGTGTGGTGACAGGGCATGTTTAGATGCCGTCCTTCACAAATCGCAATCGGCACTCGATGTGCTTCACCGGCGAATTGCGGAGGAAACACTGTTGCCTGAGGTGGGAGAAGCGATGATTGGGAATCTGGAGGAACATATCAACAACCTACATTCGGACGTGGAGCTTGCTCGGCAGCGATACGAAAGGTTCTGCGAGAAGGTGGTAAAGCCCATGCTGCCTTGAAGCGACACATCAGCGGCCCAGAGTCCACGAGGAAAGTAGCCCCTCCTCGTACCGAACAGAAGCCGGATTCAATTCGCACTTGCATCTCATCACCTCCTAGTAAGCGGGGGTATACGTGACATGACTAAGATGGAAGATATTGTCGGCATCCATCGTATTGGGTCTTACCCTAAGAGGATGATCTTCAAGTTCGTGGGTGGCCCCTTCGACGGCAAATTGGTCGTGGGGGAGTCCGGGAAGGAAAAGGAGGCTCATCGATGACCGCGGGCATGCAAACGGCCTTGATTTCGGGCGGGTTGTGGGCCGCAGTGGGGATTTGATTGGGGAGGCAGCGGGATGATCGCGTGGAGTCAGCCGGCTCGACACGGTGTGAAAGACGCGGAGTTAG
>JAJYGU010000056.1 GCA_021784975.1 Planctomycetota bacterium | reverse complement strand
CTGCGCCGGCGGCCGCAAAGGCGGCCCAGGATGCCGCCAAGCTCGCGGCGGAAAAGAAGCTGGCGGCCGATCGAGCGGCCGCCAAACGCCAAGTGATTGCGGATGCGGCCGCCGCCCTGGCCCAAGCACAGGACGATCAACGACAGGCCAAAGCCCAGATCAACGCCGCCGCCAAAGCCCTGGCCGATGTGAGGCGGCAGAAAAAGCCGGCCGCGCGGAAGTTGGCGCAAGCCGAGGCGAAGAAGAAAGCCGCGGCGGCGGCGCTTGCCCGCGTCAACAAACAAGTGGCCGCCGCCACCGCCGCCCACCGAGCGGCCCAGGCAGCCGCCCCAGAACTCGCCCGACTCGATGCGGCTGCCCAGCAGGCCGCTGCCCAGGCCGCCGTCAAGCGCAACGCGGCCAACAAAGCCAGGGCGGCCCTGGCCCCCGCGCAGCGGAAATTCGAGCAAGCAGCCATGCGCGCCAACTCTACGGCTCAGGAGTTGACCCGGGCCGAAGCCCGCAAAAAGGCGGCCGAAGAGGCCCTGGCGAACCTTCAGAAGCGGATCGCCGCCGCCAAGAAGTCCCACGTGGCGGACGAGCAAGCCGCTAAGACGGCGGAAGCCGCGGCCGCTCCGCTGAAAGCGGAGGCCGACAAGACCCGGTCGGCCTATGCGGCTGCCATGCAGATCGCCGACGGGAAGCGTGCTCTGGTCCAACAGGCCAAGGACCAGTGGTACCGGCTGGTCGCCGGCAAAGAAGTGGTCAAACTGATGGAGAGCCCCGATCCGGTGAAGCCTGCCAACCGCATCGATGAGATCGTGTTCGCGAAGCTGAATGCCTTGGGTATCAAACCAGTCCTCTGCTCGGACGCGGTGTTTGTCCGCCGCGCCTACTTGGACGTGACCGGCACGCTCCCCTCCGCCCAAGAGGCCAAGGCCTTCATTCAGAGCCCGGACAAGAGCAAGCGCGTCGCCCTGATCGACCGCCTGCTCGACCAGCCGGCCCATGTCGATTACTGGGCCATGAAATGGAGTGATATCCTGCGGATCAAGGCGGAGTTCCCGGTCAAAGTGTGGCCCAACGGGGCCCAGGCCTATTACCATTGGGTGTGGGAAGCGGTCGCCCAGAATATGCCCTACGACCGGTTTGCCCGAGAACTGCTCACCTCCAGTGGAAGCAATTTCCGCGTGGGGCAAGTCAACTTCTACCGGGCCATCCAGGACAGGACTCCCGAGGGCATCGCCGCAGCCGTGGGTCTGGCCTTGATGGGGACGCGGGTCGCGCTGTGGCCCAAAGACCGCCGGACCGCCATGGCGGTTTTCTTCTCACAGCTCGGCTACAAACCGACCAGCGAGTGGAAGGAGCAGATCGTCTTCTGGGATCCCCTCCACGAAACCGCTCTGCCCGGCAACACCGCGCCGGGCGTGGACTCGGTGGCCCAGGCGGTGACCGTCACCAACCAGATTCCGCAGGGATTGGCCAAACCGCTGAGCGAGAACGGGCCGCTCTCCGCCGTTTTCCCCGACGGCGCTAAGACCACCATTCCGCCCAACCGCGATCCGCGGGAGGTATTTGCCGATTGGCTGATTCGGCCGAAGAATCCCTGGTTTGCCAAGGCCGCCGTCAACCGCACCTGGGCCTGGATCATGGGCCGCGGGATCATCCAGGAGCCGGACGATATCCGGCCCAACAACCCGCCCAGCAACCCCGAGCTCTTGGCCTACTTGGAGAAAGAACTGGTCGCCGGCCACTACAATCTGAAGCACCTCCGGCGGCTGATCTTCACTTCGACCACCTATCAGCTTTCTCCCATACCCAGGTCGGAGCGGGCGGACGCGGCGGCCAACTTTGCCAGCTACCAACTGCAGCGGGTGGGCGCCGAGGTCCTCAACGACGCGATCAACCAGATCACCGGCAGCACCGACCTCTACACCAGCGCGGTACCGGAGCCGTTCACCTACATCCCCAAGAACATGAACGCGGTGGAGTTGGCCGACGGCAGCATCAGCAGTTCCTTCCTGACGTTGTTCGGGCGTTCGGCGCGGGCCACCGGGATGGAAAACGAGCGGGTCAACGAGCTGGTCTCGCGCCAGTGGCTGTACATGCTCAATTCGAGCCAAGTCCAGAATAAGCTCCAGAGCGGCCCGAAGCTCGCGGCGATCATCTCCTCGGGCAAGCCGCAGGAAATCGCCGAGAGGCTTTACCTGACCATCCTCTCGCGGTTTCCCACGGATGCCGACGTAAAAGCCGTGGAGGAATATGCCAAGAGCGGAGTGAGCCGAGGGCGCAACCTGTGGATCGATCTCGCCTGGGCGCTGATGAACAGCCCGGAGTTTCTGCTGCGACACTGATTATTCGAAAGGGAGGATCAAAATCATGAGTGCCAACCAGCAACCCGACAAGCAAGGGTGCGTGTCCCGTCGCGAGTTGATGCAACGCGGCGCCTTGGGCGCGGCGGGCATGATCGCCGCCGGCAGCTTGACTTCCCGCGTCTTTGCGGCCCCAGCCAAGTGGGACCCAAAGCAGCTCGCCGCATGGAAGGCCAGCCGCGACGCGGCGGCCAAGGTCAAGGCCAATGCCAAAAAAATCAAGGCCAAGTCGGTGATCCAGATCTTCTTGTGGGGCGGCATGTCGCAAAACGACACATGGGACCCGAAGCCGGCGTCGGGCTATGAGTACATGGGCGAGTTCGGCAAGGTCATCCCCACCAACGTGCCGGGGATCGAGCTCGACGCCCTGTTCCCCTACCTGGCCAAGCAGGCCGACAAATACTGCTTGATCCGCAGCATGACCCACGGCAACAACGGTCACGAGACGGCGGCCTACCTGATGCAAACCGGGCACGCGCCTGGCGGGCGGCTGTCGTATCCCAGCGTGGGGGCGGTCTTCACCTTCTTCAAGAAGGACCAGTACAAAGGGCTGCTGCCGCCCTACATCGTCATGCTCGAGGCCGCCGGGCGGTTCGCCGAGGAGGGCTTCCTGGGCCCGGCCTATAAGCCTTTCCCCACCGGCGGCGATCCCAACGCCGCCCGCTTCGAAGTGCAAGGAATCATCAACCGGGGAATCGACGACCGGCGGCAAACCGCCCGCCGTCAACTGCTCGACAAGGTCAATCTGGTGGGCTTCGGCCTTGCCGAGGTCCCGGTGATGGCGGCCGTCGATACGGCCGAGCAGAAGGCCTACGGATTGATCTTGGGCAGCGGAAAAGAAGTATTCAATCTCAACAACGAACCGGCGGCCCTCAGGGACCGCTACGGCCGGAACACCTTCGGGCAGGAATGTCTGGCGGCGCGGCGGATGGTCGAGGCAGGCGTGCCCTATATCACCATCAGCTTCCCTGGCGGCTGGGACACGCACTCCAACCATTTCCCGACCATGCGGCGGCAGTGCCCCTGGCTGGATCAGGGGCTGGCAGCCCTGCTTGAAGACTTGAGCGACCGCAAGCTGCTGGATAGCACGCTGGTCTGGTGTACCGGCGAGTTTGGCAGGACGTGCAAGATCTCGTGGGAGCCGCCTTGGAACGGGGGACGCCATCACTGGGGGGCGTGCTTCACCGTGCTGGTCGCCGGCGGCGGCTTCAAGGGTGGGCGCGTCGTCGGGGCGTCCGACGCCAAAGGTGAATACGTCAAGGAACGTCCCGTCTATCCGGCGGACCTGCTGGGCAGCTTCTACCTGTTGGCCGGCATCGATGCCGCCGCCAAGCTGCCCAACCCCTTGGGGTTCGATGCCCACGTGCTGGACACCGAAAACGAAGGCATGAAGTCGGCCGGGATGTTGGAAGAGATTATGTGAAAAAGGAGCGCACAATGAACAGGCTTCGATCTGCTATTCTCGGGCTGGCTCTACTGGCGGCCGCACCATCCCCCGTCTTGGCCCAGAACCAGTACATCGGCTATGTCTATCCGGCCGGCGGCCAGCGGGGAACCACTTTTCCGATCAGGCTGGGCGGGCAGGGGCTCCTCTACGCCTCGGACTTGGTGGTGACCGGGGAAGGGGTTTCCGTTCGGCTGGTCGATTACTATCGGGTGTTGGGCAATCAGGAAATGTCGTTCCTCAGGCAACAACTGAACGAGTTGAAGAAGAAGGGATCGACGGTGAGCGACGCCATGGCTGCCCGAATGGACTGGTTCGAGTTTCCCGCCCCCATCGGCCCGATTGACGGAGGCAATAGGGGGTGGAAATGGCAGCCAGCCAAGTCCGACAAGGAAGCCGCCAAAGAGAAGCTGATCGAACGGATCCAAGAGAGGCTCGCGGAAAACCAGTACTATCCAGCGGTTCCTTCTCAGAGAGAAATCGTCTTTGCCGAGGTCACCGTGGCCCCCGACGCGAAACCGGGCCGGCGGGAGATCAGGGTGATTACCAAGCGGGGCATCTCCAACCCGTTGCCCTTTTACGTGGGCCAACTTCCCGAAGTCGCCCGCAAGCCCATGAAGACCGCTGAGAAACCGGTGCTCGGCAAAGAGTATCTGGCCCTGCGCCACCGGCCGCCGCAAGAGGAGGAACAGCGGATCACGGCGCCCTGCACCATGAATGGCCAGATCGCGTTCGGCGAGGTGAATCGCTATCGTTTTACCGCGAAAAAAGGGCAGCGTCTGGTCATTTCCGCCAAGGCTCGGGACCTGGTGCCCTACGTGCCCGACGCCGTCCCCGGCTGGTTTCAAGCCGTGCTGAAGCTCTGTGACGCCCACGGCCGGGAGGTGGCGTATGACGACGACTACCGTTTCAACCCCGACCCGATCATCTACTACACGGTCCCCAAAGACGGCGAGTACGTGCTCAGCATCTACGACGCGCTGTTTCGCGGCCGCGAGAGTTTTGTGTATCGCATCACCATCGGGGAACTGCCGTTTGTGACCAGTGTTTTTCCGTTGGGCGGCCGGGTGGGAGCGCCGCTGAAAGTCGAGATGGACGGCTGGAATCTGGAAAAGGCCACTTTGTCGCTGCCCGTCCAGGGGGCAAAGCCGGGAATCCATCCGATTGCCGCCAGCAAGGGCAAGTTCATTTCCAACTACGTCCCCTTCGCCCTGGACACGCTCCCCGAATGCCTGGAGAAGGAGCCCAACGACGATCCCGCCCACGCGCAGAAGGTGCAGCTTCCCATCATCATCAACGGGCGCATCGATCGGCCGGGTGATTGGGACGTCTTCGAGTTGGACGGCAAAGCCGGCGAGACCATCGTGGCGGAAGTCTGGGCGCGGCGGCTTGGCTCCCCGCTGGATTCCTTCCTTAAGGTCACCAACGCGGCCGGCAAGATCATCGCCCTCAACGACGATCATTACGATGCGGCATCGGGGTTCAACACCGACTACGCCGATTCCTACCTGATGGTGAAACTGCCCGCCGACGGGAAATACTTCGTTCACCTGGCCGATACGAGACGGCACGCGGGCAAGGAGTATGCCTACCGGCTGCGGATCAGCCGGCCGCAGCCCGACTTCGTATTGCGGGTCGTCCCCTCCCAGATCGTATTGCGCAGCCGGTCGTCGGCCGCGGTCACCGTCTACGCCGTCCGCAAGGACGGCTTCGAGGGGCCGATCAAATTGAGCTTCCAAAACTTGCCGGCGGGGCTCGAGTCGCCTGGTGCTATTCTGGGGGCCAAGAAAGAGGTTGTTAGGCTGGGGTTGAAGACCAGCGTCAAGACCATGGAAAGGCCGGTCAACCTGACCGTCGTGGGAATCGCGAAAATCGGGAACCGGCAAGTCGTCCACGAAGCCGTGCCGGCCGAAGACATGATGCAGGCCTTCCTCTGGCGACATCTCTTGCCCGCGGAAACCCTGCCGGCCCTGGTCTTCGATCCGTCCTACCAACCGCCCGCCGACCGCGTTCACACGCCGATCCGAGACCGGGATCGGCCCAAAGGTGTGGCGCGGACATTGACCAGGTCGTCGGTCGACTGGTATCTGAGGCAAGTCGAAGATCTTTATCAAGATTGGCTCTTAACCGACGAGTTTGCCAACCGCGAGATCGCCACCACGGAAGCCCGTCTGATCCAGTAAGCGTCAAGCGAGAAGCTAAATAGGCTTGCGTGATCTTGGGAATTTCGCGCCAACTTGGGGCCGTTTCCCGAAGGGTGGCGGCGGAGTTTTCGTCTCCCAGGATCGTGAAAGGTTATTTAGGGGTTCGCCGACGAAAACAAGGACTCGCCGCTGGCGGCCTTGGAACTCGCCTGCTCGCCGGGATAAGTGATCTGCTTCCCTTCGACGCGGGCCCAGGGGGTGATCACATGGGTTTGCGTTCGCGCGCCGCTGAGGATGTGTTCGACGCGGATGCCCCGGACGGTCAGGGCGTCGGCGATCAGTGACCGGTGGCAACGCCAGGGCACGGCCTCCGCGCACATCAGCACCACGCGGTCCTTCCGCGCCCAGCCCATGAGCGTCTTGAGACTCTCGGCAAACTCGTCGGTCTGCATGTAATCCGCAAAACCACGAAACGAAGCGTTGCGCCAGCCTTGGTTGGGTGAATCGGCACGGGCATGCCGCAACCCGCCCAAGCCGCCGAGGTGCTCGTAGCGGATTCCGGCAGCGGCCAGCGCCGCCGGCAGGCTTTCCCGATTGAACTGCGGATTGTGCCGGGAACGCGGCACGGTACGGACATCGACCAGGCGGGCAACCTGGTGCGTCTGAAGCAGGCCAACAAACGCCTCCCGAGTGCGCGTTGAGTGGCCGATGGTGAGGATGGGAGCCGGTGTCTTCTTCCTCGCGGTCTGCTTCTTCATGCTTCTTCCTGGTCCGAGCAGTGGACCCCGATCAATTAGTGACGGATTTGGGGGCCATGCGCGTGCTTGTCGCGGGCGTGTGAGGGGCACGCGACTGGAGCCTCGCGTCCCACGACTAGCGCCGGCATGTCGCCCGCCAAAGCGCCACCTAGGCATGCTGCGGCGACTCGAGCAGGCGGCCCTTCAGGTCCATGGCCCGGAAGGGCCCGGCTTCGGCGATCAACTGCCGCGCCGCCTCCACCCGCTCCCACACGTTCCACAGCAGCGCGCCGCGTACCCGGCCGTCCCGCAAATAGTAGACCACGCCCTCGCGGAAGGGCTCCTTCCAGTCGGCCACCGTCTCCAGCCGCGAGTCGACTCGCCCCACCGCTTCGTACCCCAACTCAAACAGGTCCGAGTAAAAGAAGGGCAGATGGTCGTAGAACACCGGCTCCCCGGCCATCGACCGGCCGGCCATTTCTCCCATCGTGTTGGCATTGTCTTCGTGCTCCACCCGGAGGTAGTCGCCCAGGGCCGGGTTGAAGAACTCGGCCACGTCGCCGGCGGCGTAGATGTTGGGACGGCTGGTGCGGAGCAGCCCATCCACGCGGATGCCGTTGGCGATGTCCAGTCCGGCCTCTTGGGCCAATTCAAGGTTCGGCCGGATGCCGAGCCCGGCCACCACCGCGTCGGCCAGGATCGTCTGCCCCAGCGCCGACTGGCTGGACTTCAGGTGCACCACGAACTGACCGTCGCGGCCTTCGACACTGGCGACTTGCTCCGCGTTGCGGACCTCGACCCCTTTGTCCCGGTAGAACTTATTGAGGAACAAGGCCAGGTCGGAGGGGAACATCCGCGCGCCGATCCCTTGTTCAGGAAATACCATGACCACCTGCTTGCCGGCCATGGCCAAAGCGGCCGCGATTTCCGAGCCGATGAAGCCGCCTCCGATGACCGCGAAGCGCTGACGCTGCTCGGCCAGCAGTCGCAATTGCGAGTAGTCTTCCACTGTGCGAAAGTAGATCACCCCGGGGGTGTCGGCGGAAAGCCGGCGCGGCGTGCCGCCGGTGGCCAGCAGCAGCTTTTTGTAGTAATAGACGCTCTTCTGTTCATCGGTGACGCAGTGGTTCGCCGGGTAGAGGTGCACGGCCGTCCGTCCCAAGTGAAGGGTTGCATCCTGGGCAGCCGCCTTCCGCCAGATGTTTTCCAAACGCTGCCCTTTCCAGAGCCCCTTGCTCAGCGGCGGCCGGTTGTACGGCGGCTTAGATTCCTGGCCGATCAGGCCGATCGAGCCCTCCGGGTCGACCTGGCGGATACCTTGAACGGCGGCGTCGGCGGTCATGCCTCCGCCGATAATCAGATACTTGTACTCGGGCATAGCTCCACCCCGTCGAAAACGCGACTGTCGAACCGCATCCAAAACCTATTGAATGCTATGCGCCAGGGCAGAGAACTTCAAGCTGGGCCGGATCCGTCCGCTTCAAACCCGCAACTTCAAACCCGCAGAAACGTCCCCTTGCGGTACATGTAGAGCAGCACGAGCCAGAACAGCCCAAAGCCGGTCGTCACGACCAGGGCCGCGCCGGCCTCCGGACCGGGCGGCTGGAAGGTGGCCAGATCGCGGGCCAATCCGCCGGCCAGATCGCGGGCGATGACGCGGATCCCGCCGGAAATCGTCTCGGCCACCATGTAAGCAAAGATGGCGTTGGCGCCGAGGACCATGAAGAAAAACGACCAGCGGCGAAAACCCAGCACGTCGATTACCAGATAAAACAGCGACAACAGCAGGAAGCTCCAGCCGCAGGCCCAAAGCACCATGGAGCTGCTGAAGATGTGTTTGATAATGGGCAGCCGCCAAGCCCCTATGAGGGCGACGCCGAAAACGCCGTCGAGCTCGCCCGACCAGAGCCAGGCCAGGGCCAGCAAGGCTTCACCGGCCAGAACCAACACTCCGACTTTCAGCCGCGGCCTCCAGGCAGTGCGGAGGATGTGGCCGGACAGGACTCCCAGCAGGGTGGTGCCGGCGAAGGCCATTCCGCTGAGGATCCAGGTGTAGGTGGTTCCGTCGCGGAAACCGCGGAGGACGGCCTCGTCGAGGTATCTCGCCAGGTTGAGCGTTGGCTCAAGAATCCCGGCGGCGTGCCCCGGCACCGGCACCAACAACAGCAACAGCCAGTAGCCCACCAACAGCGCCGCACATAACAGCGCCTGCAGGACTATCGGCAGGTGGATCAAGGCCACCGCGGCCACCAGGTAGCCGATGGCAATCGCCTGTAGGGTGTTCGAGAACAGATGGAGCCGGGCATACCGAAAGTCCAGGAGATTGCCCTGGGCGATCATGCCCAGGACCCAAAGGATGGCCACCCGGCGGAAAACCTTGACGTACAGAGCCGCCGTGCTCTGCCCTTTCTGGATGCGTTTGGCGAACGAAAACGGCATGGCCGCCCCGACGATGAACAGGAACAACGGCATAATCATGTCCCAGGCGGTGAATCCTCGCCACGCCGGGTGGTTCATCTGGTGATGGAACCACGCGGCGCTGGGAAAGTAGGGAGTAATGTCGAGGTGAACGGCTTTCAGAGCAGCGATCACCAGCACGGCCAAGGCCACCACCACTCCCTTGCCGCCGGCGATCCAAAACATGTCGAAACCGCGGAGGGCGTCGATCGAAGCCACCCGGCCGGCCGGGGCGGCCGCCGCGGCCCAGGCCGGCCGCTCGGCCGCTTGCTCGGCTCGTGCGGCCCGGGCCGGTTTGGATCTGACTGCAACCGGAGCGGCTTCAGAGGCGAGGTCCATGGCGATTTCTCCTGGAAAGACGTGCGGGACGGAAGCGGTAGTCGTTCACGGCTGCGGGGATCGTAGAAGCGGCGTCTCGCCGCTTTCTCCTGCTAGGCAGCCGCTACAGGTCGCCGACACCACGGCGGGGCACCGCGTCTTCCGACCGTGAGCGGTTACGTGCCCTGATTTTCCCGTCCGTCGGCCAAGGTTGCAAGAGGGGGAAATCAGTCGGCGGGGTGGCCGTGGTTACACCGCAGGATCCCCAATGAGTTGTGCGGCTGCTCGCCAAAGCGAACTACCCGGGTGGCCACGGTTGCGACCGGTAATCCCGTCCATTAGAATCGAGCGCCGTGAACGGTTGCGCGTCCCTCTGGCAAGAAAGGCTGGCTTCGATGAAGAAGATTTCCCTGGTATGGCTAACCACCACGGCCGCCGTGTTGCTCGCGTCCGCGCCGCTTGCTCCCGCCGCGAGCAAAGGCTTGGAGAAGGGCACGAGATACTTGATCATCCATGCCGACGACGCCGGCATGTGTCACTCGCAGAACATGGCCACCTTCGACGCCCTGGAGCACGGGCTGGTCTCCTCGGCCAGCATCATGGTCCCCTGCCCGTGGTTCAAAGAGGCCGCCCAGTACGCCGCTAAGCATCCGGAAAAAGACTTCGGCGTCCACCTCACCTTGACCTGCGAGTGGCATTTGTATCGCTGGGGACCGGTGGCGCCGAAAGACAAGGTGCCGAGCCTGCTCGACAAGGAGGGATATCTGTGGAGCAACGTGGAGCAAGTCGGCAAGCACGCCAAAGCAAACGAGGTGGAGATCGAGTTGCGGGCCCAGATCGACCGCGTCAAGCAGTTCGGCGTGCCCGTCACCCACCTCGACACGCACATGGGCAGCGTGCTGGCCCGGCCGGACCTCGTCAGGGTCTATGTGAAGTTGGGTTTGGCCTATAACATCCCGATCCTCTTCATACGCGACCCGGAGCGGATACGGGAAGAGAATCCGGCCCTGGCCCCGTATGTCGCGCAGGTCGCCAAGACGCTCGAGGCCAAAGGACTGCCCGTGCTCGACGGCCTCGGCCAATTCTACAGTGCCGACTCGCTGGCTCAACGTTACCAGAACTACGAGAACTTCTTGAAGAAGCTGAAGCCGGGCGTGTCGCAGTTGATCATCCACTGCGGCTACAACAACCAAGAGTTGGCCGCCATCACCAGCAGCGCCGCGGGCCGCGACGGCGACCGGCACATCTTCACCGATCCCAAGATGCGGACCATGATCCACGACCTGGGGATCGAAGTGATCACCTGGAAGCAGTTCCGCGCGATGGCCAACGCCAGGCAAGGATCCGCATCAGATTGGTTTGGTCACGTTTTACAACGCAAATCCGAAGCACCAAATCCCAAATCCCAAACAAATCTAAAGCTCGAATGCTCGAAGGAAGGTGTCGTTTGCGGCGTTTGGAAATTGGAGATTTGAGCTTGTTTGAGATTTGGAGCTTCGGATTTCGGATTTCTGGGTAACAAATATCGTCACCTTATTCTGACGCGGCGCCTGATCACCTGCCGAGCAGTTGCCGTACGATCTGCGGCCCGTTTTCCCAGAACACCACCAGCACGCCCATCAGCGAGCCGCCGGCGATAAGGCCCGAGGCTACCGGGAAGGTGTATTCCTCGGCTTTTTTGGGCCACAGTCGGGCACAGCCTTCGCTGGCCGCCGCGCCCAGAAAGAACAACAGGCTGTAGTACCAGTGAAAGGTCCAGGACAGCCCCACGCCGGCCGCCGAGGGAATCCACTTCTCGTGCTTGGGAAAGGCCTTCGCCAAGAGCGGCAAGATGATGCCGACCAGCCCGCCGATGACGATCGACCAGATCTTGATCGCCCCCAGCGACTCGAGTCCTTTGCTCAATGCGATGGCCACCGCCCGCCACGCCTGGGCCGAGGGAGCCGGAAACTGATCGCTGCCGAGCACCGAGGCGTTGGGCACCATGATGCTGAAGCAGAGAACTGTTACCACGGTGCCCACGAAGATGCCGGCGAACTGGGCGAGGAACTGCTGCCGCGGATTGGCCCCCAGCAGGTAGCCGCTCTTGAGGTCGGTCAGCAGGTCGGCGGCGGAGCCAGCCGCCCCGGCGGTGATGTTGGCGCTCATCAGGTTTACGTT
>JAJYGU010000223.1 GCA_021784975.1 Planctomycetota bacterium | reverse complement strand
CGCATGAGCGACGACGGGGCGGCGCGCTATCTCGACACTTTGCGGCAGCAGAACCGTTACCAACGCGACGTGTACTGACGGGTAAGCGTTCACGGGGACTGTCCCAATTTTCGCGGCGACCATGCTCCGAGACCAACCTTCGGTCGGTGCCCTGCCCGGCCGCGAAAATGGGACTGTCCCCTTCGGTTCCCTGTTGCCTTTTCAGGCTTGCCCTCCATAATCATGGCGGGAATTCACAGGAGGAAGACAGCATGTCCGAGTTCCATCCGCCCCAACCTTCGCCCGAGAAACTGAGCGAAGCGGAATACCTCAAGGCCGGCAGCAACTACCTGCGGGGTTCGATCGTCGAGGCCCTGGCCGATCCGCTGACCGCCTCAGTGCCCGAGCGCGAGACGCACCTGCTGAAGTTTCACGGCGCCTACCAGGAGGACGACCGCGACCTCCGCAACGAGCGGGCCGCCCAAAAGCTCGAACCGGCCTACAGTTTCATGCTCCGCGTGCGGGCGACGGCCGGGATCGTCACCCCGGCTCAGTGGCTGGTGCTCGATCAGTTGGCCCGCGACTGCGGCGACGGCACCCTCCGCCTGACCACCCGGCAGGCAGTCGAGCTGCACAGTGTCCTCAAGTGGAAGCTTCGCGAGGCCATCCGGCGGGTGAACGAATCGGGTCTGACCAGCCTGGCCACCTGCGGCGACGTCAACCGCAACGTGATGCTGGCGGCGAATCCCGACCTGCCCCAGATCCATCCGCCGCTATGCGCATTGGCCAACGAAGTCGCCAGCCGTCTCTTGCCGCGAACCACCGCCTATCGCGAAATCTGGCTCGACCCGCATTCAGCCGCGGAGCGCCGCGATGAGGAGCCGCTTTATGGAGCCACCTATCTGCCGCGGAAGTTCAAGATCGCCTTTGCCGTGCCCCCTTCCAACGACGTGGACATCCGGACCCACGACCTGGCGTTTGTCGTGGTGCTGGCCGACAGGCAGATCGCCGGGTTCAACATTCTCGTCGGCGGCGGGCTGGGGACCACAGACGGCGAGCCGGCCACCTATCCCAATCTGGCCGTGGAGGTCGGCTTCTGCCGGCTGGACCAGGTGGTGCAGGTGGCGGAAACCGTGCTGGCCATCCAACGGGACTACGGCGATCGGACCAACCGCCGCCATGCCCGGCTGAAGTACACCGTCAACGATCGCGGGCTGGACTGGTTCCAGGCCGAACTGCGGCAGCGACTGGGTTGGGATGTGGAGCCGCCGCGACCTTGCCCACTCCTCGATCGCGGCGACCGTTACGGCGGGACCGAGGCGGGCGACGGCCGGCGACATCTCACCTTGTATTTTGAGAACGGACGGATCCGCGACGACGCCGATCGTCCCTGGATGACCGGCCTGCGGGCGATTGCCCAAGTGCACCGCGGCGATTTCCGCTTGACGGCCAACCAGAACTTGATCATCGCCAACGTGTCCGAGGCAGACCGGTCACAGATCGAGGGGCTGGTGGCCCAGTACCGGCTCAGCGACGGTCGGGACCAGTCGCCCTTGCGCCGCAACGCGATGGCCTGCGTGGCCCTGCCGCTATGCGAAATGGCCATGGCCGAGGCCGAGCGGGCCATGCCCCAGTTCCTGACGCAAGTCGAAGCCCTGCTGGCCGAGGCGGGCATCCCCGACGAACCCATCGTAGTGCGGATGAGCGGCTGCCCCAACGGCTGCGCCCGGCCCTTCGTGGCCGAGATCGGCCTGGTGGGCAAGGCGCCCGGCCACTACAACCTCTTCCTGGGCGGCGATTTCGCCGGTCAACGGCTCAATCGCCTCTACCGCGAGAACATCGAGCTGGCCGAGATATTGGAAATCCTCCGCGGGATGTTCCAACGCTTTGCCCAAGAGCGGCAGCCGGACGAGCGGTTCGGCGATTTCGTGATCCGGGCCGGCTATCTCACGACACCACCAGGCTGACCGACCTGAAGGTCGGGGGCAAAGCGGAGAGCCGAGAGCCTGAGGATTTGCATGGCTCAGTTCCCAGCTCTCATTTCTCCAGGTCCACCCCGTTGAGTTTTGGGTCGCCGTTGACCGGGTTGCGGCGGACCACGATGCCGCCGGGGAAACGCACGCAGTAGGGCGAGAAGGCCGGATTCGGCTCCGGGTAATCGGTGCTGACGAACTGCGCGCCGCTGGCCAACGCCCGGTCGCGCTGCCGCGGGTCGTTCTCGCGAGACTGTTTGGTGTCGGCGTCGGCCCGTGTCCGCACCAGGAAGCCGCGGCGGACCAGGAGCTGGATGCGGTCGAAGTCGCCCACCGGGTCGTTGACCTTCATCCAGGCCGCCGCCGGGTTGGTCTCGGGCACGCTCACGAACAGCAGCCGCCCCTGCAAGGCGGGATGGCCCTTCAGGTACAGGTCGGGAGGCCGGCCCTCGTTGTCCATGCCGAAGAGGACCTTGCCGCGGGCGGCCGCCAGCGTCGGCCAGCCCCGCTTGGCCAGCGCCCCGGGCAGCGAGGCAAACGATCCGCGGACGTCGTCGGGAGTCAGGATTTCCTCGCGTTGGAACACGGAGAGAATCTCGGCGTCGATCGCGTCGAGCTCTTTCGGGCCGAAAGGAAGGGCCTTGGTCAGAAGCGGCGAGGGCGTGTCATCTTTCAACTCCACCAGGATGAAGATCGGAAAGTGGCGGGGATGGGCCGCCGACCAGTCGCGGATCTGCCGCAGTCCGGCCACGAAAGTCGGCACCGTCGAGCGGAAATCGATGTCTTGCACGTGCATCACCTTGAAGCCCGGCCGCCGCATCAGCCCCTCGGGGTCATACGGTCCACCGGTCGGCAATCCCAGCACGGCGGCCATCTTCGGCCCGCGAGGCTTGGCATACCGGCCACCTTTTGGGTCCGCGAAAATGTCCAGCTCAACCTGACGGATGCCCAGCCGGGAAAATTGTTCGGGCAAGGGACGATGGCTGTATTCCAGGGTGGGCCGGACCTTGGGCTCGAACCGCTCGATCAACTTGAGCATCGCTTCGTCGGCCTGCCGGTGATACGAGTTGTGGGTGCCGATGACCTGGGCTTGGTTGATCCGCACCGCGGTCTCGGCGGCCACCCCTCGGGTCGCCAGCCCGGCCGTCAGCGCCAAGGCCGCCAGAAGTAAGACGAAGAACACAGGTTTTCGGCAATCTCTGTTCGTTGCAGCAGACATGAATCAAACCTCCGTTTGTAGGTCCCGCCTGCCGGGCGGGACCGGCGAGGGCGGAAGGATGAAGGGATAAAGGGAGATTTGGATTTTACCCAAAAGGCAGCCGGGGCAGGCATCCGCTTCCGTGACGCCTGCCCCGGCGGAGGCTTCGCTGGCGTCAGGTACGGGGTACCTGACCTACACGGACGTTAGTACATGCTGGCGTCGATGGCATTGCCATCGGCCCGGTTGCCAAGCTCCCAGTTGATGGTCGGGGAGATCCCGTAGCTGATCTGGTGCACCGAGCCGTCGCAGAAGGCCATGTTGCACATGCCGGCGTGGGCGCTGCCGAACCGCCCGGCATCGCTAAAGCCCGGATAGTCTTGCATCGGCGTGTAGCCGGGAGTCGAACTGGGGTCGAGGATGCCGTTAGAGATGTTGTAACCGGCGACAAAACGGATCATGTCCGAAGAGTAGCCGCAATAGTCGCAGATGCCGTCGCCATCCATGCCGGAATACTGGCCGCCGTCGGTGCCATCCAAGCCATCCAGGTAGTGGTTGGCGTCCATGTATTTCTCACCGCACAGATAGGTGTTGCTGGTGCCGTCCTGGATCTGGGCCAAGGCGGTGGAGAGGCCATAGAAGAAGAGGCCCCCTTGCCCCGCCGGCTGGACCGTCAGCAACGCCTTTGTGGACTCAGCATTTGCCGGGATCCCCAGCCACTGAGCAGTCACATAGGTGCCGCCGCCCATCAGAGTGTTGAAGAAAATGTCGATCGGGCCGGACCCCGTAAGGGGGAGTTGGCTGTAGGTGAACCCGTTGCCGGCGTAGTCGGAGTGGGCAACGCTGGTCACCCCGCTGGCCACCGAGGTTTGCAGCGTGGTGGCGCTGGCGTCGTAGACCATCAGCATCTGGCCCTGGTTCGTGCCGCCCATCGCGCCTGCGATGATGGCGCTGTGGGCGCCGTAACCTATCAGGTCCGTCCTTTGCGGGTAGGTTTGCACGGGACGGCGGCTGGGGCAGTACATGGCCGCCAAGGGCGTCTGGGCCACTGTGGTCGCGGCCTGCTCTAGAGAAGGACGGCCGTAGGCGGCGCTGCCGGCAGTCAAGCCCTGCTGCAGCTTGTACAGGGTCGACTGCTCAAGGTAAGGCAGGATGTTGAACAGCCAGCCGCCGGGCTGGGTGACGCCGACGCCGGCATCGGGGTGGCCCATGCTGGCGCCGAGCCAGCCGCTGGCCGGAAGGGTCTTGATGGCCGACTCACAGTTCAAGCAGCCCAGGGCGAGCTGCTTCAGGTTGTTGACGCACTGGGCCCGGCGGGCGGCCTCGCGGGCCGCTTGCACCGCCGGCAACAACAGCGAAATCAGAATGCCGATGATCGCAATGACCACCAGCAGCTCCACCAAGGTGAAGCCGCGAATAGGTTTTTTATAAGATCTCATGGGACTCTCCGGAAAGCAAGTGTCGACAAACAGAAGTAAAAGCAAATTCCCACAACCCATACCTCGCTTCTGCGAGGCGAGACGCCTCTACGTTGCTCCGGTGGCGACCTTGGGCGCGAAGTCGCCTGTACAGGTTCGCTAGTCCTACTGCGCGCTCTTTCTCTTCAACTAAAGACTCTTGAAGATGCACCACCCCCTTTCTCAGTCGGGACGCGTTTTCGCCGAGCTCGAAGTGCTGCCTAAGCGGCACCGGAGCCCCAGATCATAGCCGCCATTCTATCATAAGTCTGGCTTGCGTAATCACCATTCTTTGAGATAATTGTGTCACATTTGGTGATCAGCGGCATCCGCTAGGAGTAGCCCTGTCATGCCCCGGCCCCGACGAGTGGCAATTCTGCTTGACCCAAGCCGGTCCTTTGACCGCGAGTTGCTCCGCGGGATCGCCCGCTATGTGGATACCCATCGCCCTTGGGAATTTCTCCGCCCCGGCGTTTTTCGCTTCTCGGGCTTGGCCGGCCAGTCGTTGACCGAGATCCGGCAGATCCGTCCGGACGGGATCATTGCCAACGGCATACCGGCCCTACGGAAACTGGACTCATGGCAGGTTCCCTTGATCGTGGTGCCGATCGATCGGCCCTTGCCGCGAGCGGTCCATTTTTGGGACGACAATCGGGCGGCGGGCACCCTGGCCGCCGAGCACTTGGTTGGCTTGGGACTGCGCAGTTTCGCTTTCGCCGGCTTCTCCAAGTGCATCTGGTCGGAGCAACGGCAGCAAGCCTTCTGTGCGCGGCTAGCCGAGCTGGAGTATGCGGCCGAGTCCTGGCTGGCGCCCTTGGCGCTGCCCAGCCGGCAGCAGGCCCGCCGGCAGCGGCAATTGGTGCGCTGGCTAACCGCCCTGCGAAAGCCGGTGGGAATTATGGCCTGCAACGATGAGTTTGCCCGCTCGATCGCGGAGCTATGCCGGCCGCGCGGCATCCGAGTGCCCGATGAGGTGGCGGTAATTGGAGTCGACAACGATGAATTGTTGTGCAGGATGACGAGCCCGCCTCTATCCAGCGTGGCCTTTGCCGTCGAGCAGGCGGGCTACGAGGCCGCCGGGACGCTCGACCGCTGGATGGCCGGCCAGCAGATCGACAGGTCCGGAATCCCAATCCCGGTTAGTCGGGTGGTGGTCCGCGCATCGACCGACGTTCTGGCCATCGAGGACGAGGAGGTGGTCAAGGCCATTCACTTCATCCGGGAGAACTGTCACGCGATGATTTCGGTGGGCGACGTGGTTGACAACAGCCTGCTCTCTCAATGGACGCTCAACCATCACTTTCGTCGCTACTTGGGCCATTCAATCCTCAAGGAAATCCACCGGCAACGGGTGGCTCACATTGCCGGACTACTCACGGAGACGGAGATGGCCGTGGAAACCATCGCCCGGGAGCTGGGCTACGAGAGCCAATCGCATCTGGCCCGATTCTTCCGTCGCGAGACCGGCCTGACTCCGAAGGCGTACCGAAGCCATTATCGGTGACCGTGTGCGAACGGGGATGAGCAACAAATCCAGTAGTCGTTTCAAACTCCGCCGCCCCTTGACGGCGAATGAGTACGGAATTATTGATAGGGGGCAGGTATAGCCGTCAGGCTGACGACCGTGTGCTTTTTCAGGACGGCTTCCCTGGCACGGATTGTCGCGCAGTCCTGGTCAATCGCAGACGAGGTATCAGGATGGATGCGAAAAACCTCTTGGTCCCCGCCAAGGGCGGATCGGGCGTCGATGGCTTGGTCATGCAACTCGAAGCCGATCGAGCCGATTTCAAGTACTTGACATTTGAAGTCCGCAAGCTGCCCGCCGGCGAAAGCTTCTCCGGCAGCACCGCCGGGTGCGAACTGGGGGTGGTGGCCTTCGGCGGCCGCTTTGGCGTCACCTCGACCCAAGGCGCCTGGAACGATCTCGGCGGCCGCGCCCACGTGTTCGACGGCCTCCCCTGGACGGTCTACCTCCCCATTGGCACGGAGTTCACCGTCGTCGCCAAGACGGACTGCGATCTGGCGTTTTGTTACTGCCGGGCGGAGGAATTCCATCCGGCACGGGTGATTGCTCCCTCCGACGTGACCGTCGAAATCCGCGGCGGCGGCAATGCCAGCCGTCAAATCAATCACATCCTCCGGCCCGATTTTCCCGCCCATCGTCTGTTGTTGTGCGAGGTCTACACGCCCAGCGGCAACTGGTCGAGCTATCCGCCGCACAAACACGACGTGCATAATCCGCCCGGTGAAGTGGATCTGGAAGAGATTTATTACTTTCGCCTCGGCCGCCCCGAGGGTTTTGCGATCCAGCGGGTTTATACGGCCGACCGGCGATTGGACGAAACGATGACCGTTCGCGACGGCGAGCTGGTGTTGGTACCCGAGGGCTATCATCCCGTAGTGGCGGCCCACGGCTACAACGTCTATTATTTGAACGCGCTGGCCGGTTCGGCGCGTTCGATGGCAGCCAGCGACGATCCGGATTTTGCCTGGGTTCGCCAAACATGGACCGACCAGGATCCCCGTCTGCCGCTGGTCAAGTGAAGCGATAGCCCCCAATGAAAGGATGAATCGGTATGGCAGTACAAGCGGCCGCAAAGACACTCAGTCCCTTGCACGCCATGGCGACGACCACGATGACGGACCTGTGGAATGATTCCTGCTCAGTCCAGGAATTGAGCTACGCCATCGCCCACGGCGCCGTGGGCGCGACCACCAACCCGACTATCGTCATCGGCGTGCTCAAGAAGGAATTGCCCGCCTGGCGAGATCGCATCTTCGCCATGATCGAGGAAAACCCCACCTGGAGCGAGGTCGAGGTCGCTTGGAAGCTCGTCGAGGAGATGGCGGTCAAAGGCGCGGAGCTGCTGGCGCCGGTCTTCGAGCGGGAGAAGGGCAAGAAGGGGCGGCTTTCCATGCAGACCAACCCGGCCTTCTACCGCAATTCGGAAGCGATCGTGCACCAGGCGGTGCACTTCGACTCGCTGGCACCCAACATCCAGGTGAAAATGCCAGTGACCAAGGCCGGGCTGGCGGCCATCGAAGAGGGGACGTACCGCGGCGTGAACGTCAACGCCACCGTGTCGTTCACCGTCCCACAGGCCATCGCCGTCGCGGAGGTGGTGGAACGGGGACTCAATCGGCGAACGGCCGAGGGAAAAGACAACAGCCGCATGACCCCGGTATGCACCCTCATGGTCGGCCGGCTGGACGATTGGCTCAAGGTGGTGGCCAAAAAGGAGAACATCTGCATTACCCCCGGCCATCTCGACCTGGCCGGGGTGGCGACCATGAAAAAGGCGTACAAGATCTATCGGGAGCGCGGCTATCGCGCCCGGCTGCTGGTGGCCGCCTACCGCCACCATCTGCATTGGTCGCAACTGATCGGCGGCGACATCATCCACTCGATCCCCTATAATTGGCAACTTCTCTACAACGGTTCCGACATCCAGGTCAAGGACAGCATGCGCAAGCCGGTCGCCCCGGCGATTGTCGAGGAGCTGTATCGCAAGTTCGCCGACTTCCGCAAGGCGTATGACGTCGACGGCATGGGCATCGACGATTTCGACCGCTATGGAGCGACGGTCCGGACCCTGCGTAGCTTCATTGCTTCCTACGGCGAGCTGCTGGCGTTGGTGCGAGATTTTATGCTGCCCGATCCAGACAAGTAGGAGGAGAACGCTATGCGTGGAACACGACGACTGACCACGGCCCAAGCCATCATCGCGTTCTTGAAGAACCAAGACGTCGAGCGGGACGGCACTACTCATCCATTCTTCGCCGGCGTTCTGGGGATTTTCGGCCACGGCAACATCGCCGGCATCGGGCAGGCGCTCCAGCAGAACCCCGACTTTCCCTACATCCTGGTGCGCAATGAGCAAGCTGCGGTGCATACCGCGTCGGGCTTCGCCAAAATGAGCAATCGCCTGCGGACCTGGGCGTGCACGTCGTCGATTGGGCCGGGGGCCACGAACATGATCACCGGGGCCGCGCTGGCAACCATCAATCGCCTGCCGGTGTTGCTCTTGCCCGGCGATATCTTTTCGCGGCGGAATGTGGCCCCAGTGCTGCAACAACTGGAATCGCCGTCGAGCCAGGACGTGAGTGTCAACGACTGCTTCAAGCCGGTGTCGCGCTACTGGGACCGCATCTACCGTCCGGAACAGATCATCACCTCGCTGCCTGAAGTCATGCGGGTGTTGACCTCGCTGGCCGAGACGGGGGCGGTCACGCTGGCCTTGCCGCAAGACGTGCAGGCCGAGGCCTACGATTTCCCTGAAGAGTTGTTCCGCAAACGCGTGTGGCTGATCCGCCGGCCGGAGCCCGACAAGATTTCATTGGCTCGCGCCGAGGAGGCGATCCGCGGCAGCCGTTGGCCGTTGATCGTGGCCGGCGGCGGGGTGCTGTATAGCGAGGCCGGCGAGGCGCTGGCCCGATTTGCTACCGCCACCGGCATTCCGGTTGCCGAAACGCAGGCCGGCAAGGGCTCGCTCGCCTACGACCATCCGCAGTGCGTCGGCGCGATCGGCGCCACCGGCGGGCTCGCCGCCAATCGCTTGGCCAAGAGCGCCGACCTGGTCATCGGCATCGGCACCCGCTATTCGGACTTCACCACCGCCTCGACGACCGCCTTCCAAAACCCCGAGGCGAAATTCGTCAACATCAACGTGGCCGAGTTCGACGCCTACAAGGCGTCGGCCATCCCCGTCATCGCCGACGCCCGCGTTTTCCTTGGCGGAATGGCCGAGATCCTCAAAGACTATCGCGTCGATGCCGAATATGCGTCACTGATCGGCAGCCTGCGGGACGCTTGGGAAAAGGAAGTCGATCGCCTGTTCCATCTCGGCAGCACCCCCAAAATCTCGCAGGGCGAGGTGATCGGGGCCATCTGGGAAGCGTCCGGCCCGCGCGACGTGCTGGTGTCGGCCGCCGGCAGTCATCCCGGCGATCTGCACAAGCTGTGGCGCACCCGTATTCCCAACGGTTATCACCTGGAATACGGCTACTCCTGCATGGGGTATGAAATCCCCGGCGCCATTGGCGTCAAGATGGCCGACCCGAGCCGCGAGGTGTTCGTGTTCGTCGGCGACGGCACGTATCTGATGATGCCGGGCGAGATCGTCACCTCGGTTCAGGAAGGCGTCAAGATCATCATCGTCCTGGTCGACAACCACGGCTTCGCCAGCATCGGCGGGTTGAGCCAGTCGATCGGCAGCAGCGGCTTCGGCACCCATTACAAGTGCCGCTCGCCCCAGTCGAAACAGTTGGACGGCGATTACACCCCGGTCGATTTCGAAGCCAGCGCCCGCAGCTTCGGCGCGCATGCGATGACGGCCGGCAACCTGGCCGAGCTCAAGCAGTCGCTGGAAAAGGCCAAGAAACTCGACCGCACCACCGTCATCGTGGTAGAGACGGAGTGCGAGGTCCGCGTGCCGGGCTACGAGTCCTGGTGGGACGTGGCCGTGGCCGAGGTCTCGGAGAATCCAAGCGTGCAGCAGGCGCGAGCCGAATATGAGACGGGGCGAAAGAAGGAACACTACCACCTCTGATGCGTAGGCCGGGGACTGGCTCATTTTTCGGCCCGGGGCACCATGCGGAGCATGGTCGGGCCGAAAAATGTGCCTGTCCCCTTATGTCGCGTCAAAAGGGGACGGTCCCATTTTTGTGGCGACCACGCTGCCGCGACCAAGCTTCAGTCGGTGCCCGCCCGCCACAAAAATCGGGACAGTCCCCAAGGGAGAAATCATGACTCAACTTCGCGTGGGAAACGCCCCTTGCTCCTGGGGCAGTCTCGAGTTCGACCAGACCAAGGGAGAACCGATCCCCTTCGACCGCATGCTCGACGAGTTGGCTGAGACCGGCTACACGGGCACGGAACTGGGCGACTGGGGCTTCATGCCCGCCGTTCCGCAGGCGCTCGGCGCCGAGTTGAAGAAACGCGGATTGGTGATGCTCGGCGCGTTTGTGCCGGTAGCCCTGAAGGACCGTGAGGCGCACCAGGCCGGCGTTGCCAACGCGGTTCGAATCGCCCGCCTGCTGGCGGCCGTGGGCACGGATCCCGAGCCCTATCTCGTCCTGGCCGACAACAACGGCACGGTGCCCGCGCGGACGCAAAATGCCGGGCGCATCACGCCGGCGATGGGTCTGAGCGAAGAAGCCTGGAAGACCTTTGCCGCGGGCGCCAGTCGCATCGCCCAAGCGGTTCGGTCGGCCACTGGACTCCGCACCGTCTTCCACCACCACTGCGGCGGATATGTTGAGACGCCCGACGAGATTGCATGCTTCCTGAGCTTGACCGACCCGGATTTGATCGGGCTGGTGTTCGACACCGGACACTACGCCTTCGGCGCCGGAGACGGAAGTACCCACGTAGATGTACTCGAAGGGCTCAACCGTTTCCGGGACCGTGTTTGGTACATCCATTTCAAGGATTGCCAGCCGGAAGTCGCCCGTCGGTCGCGCGAGGAAGGATGGGATTACTTCCAGGCCCTGCGGCATGGCGTGTTTTGCGAATTGGGGCACGGCTGCGTCGATTTTCCGGCAGTCCTGCGTTGGCTCAGAGACGCCGGGTACGCCGGCTACACCTTGGTCGAGCAAGACGTTCTGCCGGGCATGGGTAGCCCCAAGGAAAGCGCTCGGCGAAATCGCGAATATCTGCGGTCCATTGAACACCATTTTGCCTGAGCATGGTCCCCCTCTCCCTCCGGGAGAGGGCCGGGGTGAGGGGATGCTGGGAAAGACGGGAGACGCGGGAGAGCGAGTTTGGTTGCGAGTTTCCCTCACCCTAACCCTCTTCCGGAGGGAGAGGGGACCTTGATCTTGAGATCTGCAGACGTCCAGTTCTTACCAAATCCCGAGGAGTCGCCATGAAAAAGCAGTTGAACCTTGGCATCATCGGCGCCGGCCGGATCGGGAAGGTCCATGCCGCCACCATTGCCTTCCGACTCCCGCAGGCAACGCCCCTGGCCGTCACCGATCTCAACCCACAGGCAGCCGAAGAGTTGGCCCAGCGCTGTGGAATTCCCCGCG